>JBILIM010000278.1:0-3431 GCA_044349985.1 Crocinitomicaceae bacterium | reverse complement strand
AGAGGGAATGATCTAAAAATCTATTTTTTCTCGAAAACGGTTACCCTGAAATCATCGATTACTAACTTTGATGGGCTGACTTTCCAAAAATCAAATTTGAATTCATCTTTAACATTCCGAATTTCAGGTGTGAGATATTCTACGGACATGTTGTGCCAATTGCCATCGCAACTATCAAGTGGATAAGCGACGTAACCATAGGGACCTTCAACTCTATCAATCATAACTGCCAGGTTTATTTCTGCATTTTTAGGAGCCAAATATTTGAAATCGATTGTAACCCAAAGGTGATCCTTTAAGGTGAGTTTTTCGAAAGGAATCCTTGTTGATAATGCAAATTCATCATTTTCAGTAGCGGTATAACTTCCGGAAGGAAATTCTTCAAAATTTCGATGTATTATGTTTTTTGACGTGTAGGATTCTTTATCTGAAAAAGTTGTTTTTCCCCACAATTCCCGATTAACAAGAAGTAGTTTTTTATCCTCTTCTGAGGCACTCGTTTTAAGAAAAGTGGCCCAATAATAGGCTTTAGTGGTACGATAAGGATCTAAAACACCGTTCTTGAGTTGCCACCACTGAAATTGATTTAAAAAAATACAACAAACAATAACGGTAAAAATCAAACCTTTTGTCCATTGACTTTTGTACGAAAATACTTGTTTTAAAAAATATCCAAGAGGAAGTAGCAATAAAGGATAATATGTGATCATTGGTCTTAAGGAAAATCCCGCACCGTACCACCATTCTGTCCAACTTGCAACGATATAAAAAAGTACAATGAAAGAAACGAATACTGCTGGAAAAATCTTTCGATTTAACTTCCACAAAGAATAGAAACCAAAAATGGAAAAAAGCATTATTGGAGTATATAGTAGCCAACCTTTACGATAGCTAAAAAGCGCATCCATCAAATGTGGCGAAAAGATATCAAGGCCTACACCAGGGTTTTTGTAAGAGTCGTATAAAAATTTTCCTGTTTTGGAATACCAATAGGCCAGTTGCGGAATAAAAAATAGCGCACAAATAAGGACAACCAGCAGTATTTGATATTTCTTTCTGTAACATATCTTTATTTTATCAATTAAGGATTGTCTATTGTAAACGCCCCATAAAATAGGAACGAGAATAAAAAGTATTTCACTTGGTTTAACCAATGTCATTAAAGTAATCCCAATTCCGATACCTATTAGATGTTTTAAGCGGAAGTTTTCATGCCATTGAATGGTTTTCCACAACACAAAAGAAGACAACATGAATAATATGGCAACCGGTTCAAGATTCTTTAACGTTAAATGATGAATATAATTGGTACCAAAAACCAGTATAACAATTAGTACCAAACTGATTACTTCACTAAAATAATGCAGTAGCACTTTTCGAATTAAAACAAGTCCTATTCCAACATAAATCATGCATCCCAGAACAACTGCTATTTGATAGGGATCTGAAAAGCCATCCTGAGGAAATCCAAAAAGTCCTGAAAGCCAATGTCCGATAAGGAAAAATACGGCATAAAAAAAAGACATTCCGAACAAGAAAAAATACATTGGTTTGCCATCTGGAGTCGTTGAAATCTGATATAAACTTCCCGATAATTTTTTTTCGTTGTTTATGTCTTCAACCCATGACTTATCATCCAAAAGCGGATCCTGATATATAAACACAGCTGGGAGCGGAAGGTAATAACCCAAAACATCCCATGAAAACTCTTGATTTGAAATATTTACTAACCTGTAAACGAATAAACTAATTGTTATGGCAATAACCGCGATTAAGGTTGGACTCGTAAAAACTTTTAATCTTATTCTACTCATTGTGTGGACAAGTATAAGAAATTCTAATAATTAACAAGAATTATAAAGTTCCAATTATGTTAACGGGTGTTGATAATTGATGAAAACATGAATAAGAATCAGTTTGTAAAAGTTTCATTATTGTTACTTTTGTTTTTTGATGTTAAATCATGTCAAATCAAAACATAAACGACACTGTAAGAAATATCTTTTCGGCTTATTTAGAACAAAATGGTCACAGAAAGACTCCGGAAAGGTTTGCCATACTTGAAGAAATTTACAACTACGAGGGACACTTCGATGTGGAATCACTTTATGTAAAGATGAAAAACCACAATTATCGAGTATCTAGAGCTACCTTGTACAATACGATTGAATTGCTATTAGCATGTAATTTGGTAAGAAAGCATCAATTTGGAAAAAATATTGCGCAATTCGAAAAAGCACATGGATCGAAGCAACATGATCATTTTCTTTGCACCAATTCTGGTGAATTAATTGAATTTTGTGACCCAAGAATTCAGCACATTAAGGCCACCATTGAGGAACTTTTTGATGTTACGATTCATCATCACTCTCTTTATTTCTACGGAATTAAAAACAACAAAAAAGAAATTTAATAATGACATTCTCTTACAAGACATTTCAAGAAAACAATGTTTTTGTTTTGGTTCCAATTGGAAAAATTCTTTCAGAAGAGGAAACATTTCAACTGGACCATGCAATCTTAAATGCCGTTGAAAGTGGAATGCGTAACATCGTCCTTAATTTCAAAGAGGTAACACACATCAATTCAACAGGTATAAGTTTCGTGATCAGATCGCTCACTAGGTCAAGAATTCACAGTGGAGACTTATCCATTTGCTGTGTTGAAGGTAATGTTAAAAACATATTTGACATTTCAAAAATTTCGGAGATCATTTCCATTTTAGACACGCAAGAAGAAGCCATTCTTTATTTTAACCAAAAATTATGAAAGTAGACGTATTACTTGGCCTCCAGTGGGGCGATGAAGGTAAAGGAAAAATTGTAGATGTTTTAACACCGCAATATGATATCATTGCACGTTTTCAAGGAGGTCCAAATGCAGGGCACACTTTAGAATTTGAAGGAATTAAACATGTTCTTCATACCATTCCATCCGGTATTTTTCGTTCAAATGTTATCAATATTGTAGGAAATGGTGTTGTTATTGACCCTGTTATCTTTCAAAAAGAACTAGAAAAATTAGAACCCTTTAACATCAATATCAAAGAACGTTTGTTCATTTCAAAAAAAGCGCATTTGATACTCCCCACACATCGCTTGCTGGATGCAGCATCTGAAGCTGCGAAAGGTAAGGATAAAATTGGAAGTACATTAAAAGGTATAGGGCCAACATACATGGATAAAACAGGTCGAAATGGTCTTCGTGTTGGAGATATATTTACACCTAATTTCAGAGAAAAGTACGACGCTTTAGTAGAAAAACATGTCGGGATTTTAAAGCACCACGAAAATTTTGAATATAACCTGGAGGAACTCGAAAAACCATGGATGGAAGGTATTAAAGTTCTTCAAGAATTAACAGCTATTGATAGTGAACAATACATCAATGAAGCTTTGAAGGATGGTAAAAAAATTCTTGCTGAAGGTGCA
>JBILIM010000016.1:0-12842 GCA_044349985.1 Crocinitomicaceae bacterium | reverse complement strand
TCTGTTGGTTGGATGTTTGATTATCACCAAAGACCCATTGCCAACCATCAATTGGAGCTGCTCCGGCAGGTACACTATTGTCATCAAAGGCCGCTGCAAATCCATCACAAACATTGACAGAATTGAAGTTGGCAATTGGAGCAACACCTACAATATTCACATTAATCGTATCTTGCGCTACACACCCGTTGATATTGGTGCTTTCCAGAAAATAGGTTCCAGAATTGTTAACGGGATAAGAAGAAGGCTGACCTGAAGCACTAGATCCATTCCATTCGTAAGAAACTGTTGTGCCAGCTTCGGCTTGAAGCGTCAGTAAATTCCCCGAACACAAATTGGCATCTGGACCTAATGAAGCAGTACTTGAATAGGTGTCCAAAGTAACAATTAGCGTATCCGACTTGATGAAACATCCTGAACCATCTGTGATTTTAACAAAATAGGATCCTGCCTGAGTAATTGTAAATGATGGTGACGTAGAACCATTTTGCCAAAGATAAGTAAATGCAGGTGTGGGGTATGAAGGAGCCCAAACTATTGAAGTGTTTTCACATAAAGCACCTGAACTCGGCAAATTCATCGTAAATGGTGGAAAAACAACTATTGAATCTGAGCTTACGTTACCAAGAAAATCTGTAACCGTAACCCAATAGGTTCCAGGGCTGGATGCTGTAATAGAAGAAGTTGTTGCTCCTGTAGACCACATATAATTTTGATAAACGCTCTGCGCTTTCAAAATGATATTTGAGCAAACAGAATTTGATGCCATCATGGTATCATGACCTAAGGATACAGGAGGCGCATATTTAAACCTTAAATAACTATCTACCAAATACTTATCTGCCGCACCCAATTCATTATTGTAGATTAAAATTTCCCCGATATCACCCTGATAATATCGTGTAGCAATACCACCATACTTACCTATTTTTAATGTTGCCGTTGAGTTCGGCAACGCAGATGGTATCGAATTTATAGTTGATGTCGTTAAAGCATTTGTATTCTTAAAAAATTTCACTTTAGTGCTCTGTGTGCCATTGTAAACCAGAGATAAAAGGGCTGGTTTTAATAAAAGCATATCGGCATTTGTTGTGAACACCTTTTGGTTACCCGGATCTGTAATATTGAAACATGGAGCAAACATTAATTCATCCGCTATAGCAAACTCGGTTTGCCAAGCCCATGAACCTTGAGTTTGATAATCCCACTTTGCCATAATCGTTTTGTTGACGGCAACAACAGTAGGTTTTACAAGCACAAATGCCTGAAACGCATCTGAAAAATCGATGGATGCATTGTCAGCTATTTCCAAGAAATCATTGACACCATCGAAACGCATGATTGATTTGTAGTTAATTAAACTATCAGCACTCACAAATAAAGGACGTTGCGTGGTTGAAATTTGTCCCGCATTGTTGGCATTACTGGTTATATCGTTTAAATTCTGTACATTGCCAGCACTCAGTGTAGTTCCAGAATTGGGATCCAACCATACACTTAAACCACTTATTGATTGAGGAGAAAAAAGTGTAAACGACTGAATATTTGACCAATTTGAAGGCACAACACCGTTTATACTTCGGACCCTCCAATAATGAATCTGACCAAAGTTAGTGAGACCATTGATGGTCAAGGAGTTATTCGAAGTTGTTTGATCAACGATTAATGAGGAAAAACTAACATCTGAAGCCAGTTGGATCTGATAATTCAAACTTTGATAAACCGCTTTATTCCACCTAAAGGTTATATTGGACTCTTTTGTCACCTCATTTGGATGGGGATAAATTAATTCAGGAACGAACTGAGCATACGACAAGTTACTGTGAGATAAACAAGTAAGAATCGTAACATATAAACCAATACATTTTAAAACGAGACTTCTATTTGATACATTCATTTATCAAAATATTTAAACATTATAAAAATAATTCATTTAATTTAAATTCGATTTATAATTTTATTTTCGATAAGGTTTTGTTAATCAAATCCCTTGATATTGAGCTTTTACCAAAAAAATAGGCCGATAGTTTACATGAAAATATTAATTTTGGTGGAATAATGAAAACAGGATCCGTTGCAGTTAGTTATGAAAGATAAAAATGAAATATGGACGGAAATTATTACACCAAAACGGGGTTGGTTCGACATTAATTTAAAGGAGATCTGGCGCTACAGAGACCTAATCTTTCTATTTGTCAGAAGAGACTTCGTTTCTGTCTATAAACAAACTGTGTTAGGTCCTTTGTGGCTCTTCATTCAACCTGTTTTCACGACCCTTATTTTTTATTTTGTTTTTACTCGAATTGCAAACATTTCAACTAACGGTGTAGATCCAATACTTTTTTACCTTTCCGGAATTACAATGTGGAATTACTTTTCCGATTGCTTCTTAAAAACATCAAATACCTTTACAGCGAATGCAACTATTTTCGGAAAAGTCTATTTTCCGAGACTCACCACCCCGATATCAATTGTACTTTCAAATTTGATTAAATTCTTTATTCAAATGTTGCTTTTCATTTGCATTGTCTTATACCAAGTGTACGTGAACAATATTGAAATTCATGCTAACCTATACCTACTGTTATTACCGTACTTTGTATTGTTAATGGCAATATTAGGGCTAGGAATGGGAATCTTTTTTTCTGCTTTAACCACGAAATATAGAGATTTAAGTTTTTTATTAGCTTTTGGAATACAACTCTTGATGTATGCGACTCCTATCATCTATCCTTTGAGTTATACCCAAGGGAAATTGCATACTTTACTTTCTTACAATCCATTATCACCGATAATAGAGAATTTTAGATTTGCTTTTTTTGGTATTGGAACATTCGATATTTCAGGTTTAATTTACGCCTCGATCTTTAGTTTTAGTGCACTTATTGTAGGAATTGTATTCTTCAATCGTGTGGAAAATAAATTTATGGATACGGTTTAGCTCACATATAATCTAAGAAATCAGATGCAAGTCATCAAAGTTGAACATCTTTACAAGCAATATCAGTTAGGTCAAGTAAGCACCGGAACCATTTCACATGATTTAAATCGATGGTTTCATAAAATTCGTGGTAAAGAAGATCCATATGAAAAAATAACTATCGATAACGCCAGAGAAGAAAAAGGAGAATCCAACTACGTTTGGGCACTCAAGGACGTAAATTTCGAGGTTAATCAAGGTGAAGTATTGGGAATAATAGGCAGAAATGGGGCTGGAAAAAGCACTTTGCTAAAAATACTCTCCAAAGTAACAGCACCTACAAAAGGAAATATTAAAATTCGAGGGAGAATAGCTTCATTATTGGAAGTAGGAACTGGTTTTCATCCAGAATTAACTGGAAGAGAAAATATTTTTTTAAACGGTGCCATTCTGGGAATGACGAAGGCTGAAATCAGATCAAAATTTGATGAGATTGTGGCTTTTTCTGGTGTGGATAAATACATTGACACCCCTGTCAAAAGGTATTCATCGGGTATGTATGTGCGGCTGGCATTTGCCGTTGCAGCGCATTTAGAACCCGAAATTTTAATTGTTGATGAAGTTTTAGCCGTTGGAGATGCTGAATTTCAAAAGAAATGCCTTGGCAAAATGAAGGATGTAAGCAGCCAGGGAAGAACAGTTTTGTTTGTAAGTCACAACTTGGTAGCTGTTAGATCGCTTTGTCAGCGCGGCATCCTCATGGAAAGGGGAAGCGTTTCTTTTTCAGGAACCGCTGACGAAACCGTTGAGCAATACTTGAAAATAAATGCAGATCAACTTAAGCCTCAAATTTCCTTTAGTGACCCTGAGCTTGCTTTAGGAAATGAAGCCATTAAGATCAAAAACATTTCTGTTGAACCACATAATCCTTTCATTACCGATGACATAACTGTCCGCTTCGAATTTTGGAATTTCACTTCGGATAAAGAAACATTTCTCGCTTTCGATTTAATAGACTTACATGAAGAAGTAATTTTTGGTTCAGGATTTAAGTTCGAAAAAGACGAAAACAACATTTGCAAAGGGAGCTGTATTATACCCGCCGACTTAATGAACGACGGTATATACAGTATTCATATCTATTTTAATTCCGCTGAAATGCGACCACTCTATAATGCGTCGAGCATCATTTCTTTTGAAGTAGGTGACAAGGAGCGTAACTATGCCTATTTTGGAAAAATAAATGGTGCTGTTAGACCAAAATTAAAATGGGTGGATAAATGAAAAAAGTTGCCATTCTTCAATCCAATTACATTCCGTGGAAAGGATATTTTGACATCATTCGAAAAGCTGATGTTTTTGTCATCTATGATGAAGTGCAATTTACCAAGAACGATTGGAGAAACAGAAACTTAATTAAAACACCTAATGGCACTGAATGGCTAACCATTCCTGTTGCCCAAAAATCGCTGCATCAGAGAATTGATGAAACAACCATAACATTGAAAAACTGGAATAAAAAACACTGGAACACTCTTTTAGGAAATTATTCGAAAGCCCCCTATTTTAAAGAGTATCGTGACGATTTAGAGGGTTTCTATCATGGATTAGATACCAATAATTTATCTGAAATTAATTTCAGTTTTATCAAGAAAATTAATTCAATTTTAGATATCAATACTGAAATCATCGATTCAAAATCATTGCATTTGACAGGCGACAAAAATGAACGTCTCCTAGATGCCATTAAGAAATTGAACGGTACACATTATATTTCAGGTCCTGCAGCAAAAAATTACATCAATGAAGAAAAATTCCAATCTGAATCTGTTGCAATAGAATGGATGGATTATTCCGAATACCCCGTATATTCGCAATTGTTCGGTCCATTTAAGCATGAAGTTACCATATTAGACCTTATTTTTAATGAGGGTCCAAACGCAAAACTTTATTTAAAAAATCTATGAAGCGTCTCGCAATAATTGGTTCAGAAGATTTAGCATGCCAGATTGCTCATTTAGTAGTGGAACAAAAACGCTATCAATTGGTTGGTTTTTTTGATGATTTTAAACCAAAAGGAAGTATTGTAAATCATTTACCTATTTTAGGCAGTTTAGATGCTATACAAGGCGAATTTGATAACAAGATGTTTGATGAAATCATAATTGGTATTGGATACAAACACATGGAATTCAGGAGTGAATTGATTGACCGATTTATCCATGAAATACCCTTTGGTTCAGTAATTCATCCCAATACCTGCATCGATAAAACTGCGGAAATTGGCGCAGGAACTGTCATTTTTTCTGGTTGCACTATTGATATGCATGTAAAAATCGGTGACAATTGCATTTTTTATAACGGTTGCATTATCGCCCATGATTCAACAATTTCCTCAAACACGTTGTGTTCACCTGGGGTTAAGGTTGCTGGATTTTGTAACATTGGTAAAGGCGTAATTTTAGGCATTGGCACCATCGTTTCAGATAACATAACCATTGCAAATGGTGTTAAAACTGGTGCCGGAACCGTTGTGGTAAAAAACATAAATGAAAATGGTCTGTATGTAGGTGTTCCCGCAAAAAAAATTAAATCATGAAAATCCCATTCAACAAGCCATTTTTAACAGGCAATGAAACCAAATATATTGAAGAAGCTGTTCTGTCAATGAAAATATCAGGCGACGGTTTGTTCACAAAAAAATGCCATAGCTTTTTTGAAGAAAAATATGGATTCAAAAAATGTTTATTAACTACATCGTGTACAGATGCCTTAGAAATGGCTTCCATACTAATTGATATTCAAGCAGGTGACGAAGTGATTATGCCGTCGTATACTTTTGTATCAACAGCAAATGCTTTCGTGTTGAGGGGAGCAAAAATTGTATTCGCTGATTCTCTTCCTGATCATCCGAATATCGATGTTTCAAAAATTGAAGCCCTCATCACACCCAAAACAAAAGCTATAGTACCTGTTCATTATGGAGGAGTAGCTTGTGATATGGATGAAATCATGTCGATTGCAGAACGTAACCATCTTTTTGTAATTGAAGATGCTGCGCAAGCAATCGATTCCTACTACAAAGGAAAACCTCTGGGAGGTATTGGTCATATGGCTGCCTTTTCTTTTCATGAAACCAAAAATGTGATTTCCGGTGAAGGAGGAATGCTGGTTATTAATGATGACACATTCGCAAAACGTGCGGAAATAATTAGAGAAAAAGGCACCAATAGAAGCCAATTCTACAGAGGAGAAGTTGATAAATATGGATGGATGGATATCGGTTCGTCTTTTTTACCATCGGATATCATTGCTGCTTTTCTCTTTGCTCAATTGGAAAATATTGATCGCATCCAGTCCAAACGAATAGCGCATTGGAACACTTTTTACCAAAATCTCAAACCACTTTCGGATGAGGGGTATTTCAAATTTCTTGAATTAACCGAAGGAAAAACAAATAATGGTCATTTATTCGCCTTGATTTTGCCTAATTTGGAAGAACGCACAAAGCTTTTGGAATATATGAAAAGTAAGGGTATCTTGGCCGTCTTTCATTATCTAAGTTTACACAAGAGTCCATTTTATCTTAACAAACACGATGGAAGAGCACTGGAAAATTGTGACAAATTTTCTGATACTTTAGTACGCCTACCCTTTTATTACGAATTGACAAAAAATGAAATAGATTTAATTTGTAACACGATCATTGACTATTTCGATGGAAAGTAAGATCAAAGTTCTTTTTGTTGTGTCTGAATTCTATCAGGCTGGAACCCAAAGATTTACCTACGAATTGGATCGTTCCCTCAATAAAAATAGTTTCTCCACAGAAATACTTTGTCTGTTGCCACTCAATTCGAGTAATCGGTTTTCAGATTATTATCATGCTAAACATCTCAAATTGGGCACCAAAGTTCATTTTATGGATGAAGTCAATCAAGTCATTGCACCGACTTTTTTGCAAAAAATCAAGAAACGATTGTTCGACACGCCTTACGAAGATGAACGAATTAAAATAAAGTCCTTTTTCGATGACTACGATTGTATTTCAGTTATGGGTGAGTACAACCTGAAAGAAATATACAGGTATATTAAGCCTGAAAATAAAGGTAAATTGCTTATCCATATTCAGAATTCAAAATATCAAGTGAAACATGCTTATGAAGCTTTTCCTAAAGATGAAGTGTTTCACTTTGTATCAGGTTTTCATGAAGGACAAATAGAAGAAGAACTTTCAGAATTTGAAAATTACAAGCACACGTATTATAATTTAAATTTCAAATTCGAGAATACTTTATTTAAATCAGAATACATAAATTCAAAAGCACCGAAAATAGGCATCTTCACCAGGCTGACTCCTGCGAAACCATTAGATCCGTTCATATATGCCTTTCAACTTGTTTTGGATCAAATTCCGCAAGCAGAATTCCACATTTACGGAAGCGGAGACCCTGAAAAAGAAGGCGTTAGCAGGTATATAAATCAACTAGAAATTAAAAATAAGGTATTTTTCAGGGGACACCAAGATAGTGTTACCAATACTGCATTAAATGACCAATTGGATTTGGTTTGGCTTCATGGGTATCACGGATTACCCGGAGGATGGGTTGGGTTTGATATCAGTACGATTAAAATTCCTCAATTATTCTGGAATTTCGGAAAAAATGAAAATGCAAAATCTTATCCTTTCTTTCCTATGTTTAATTCGCTAAATGCCTTTGCAAATAAAAGTGTAGAAGTGCTAACGAATCCTGTTATTGCTAATAATCTTGCAGACGAACAATTTACATATACCAATACACACTACAACATCGACAATAACATCCATGTTATGGAGTCGCTATATAAATCATTGGTTGAATCTGAAAAAATTTAAATGATGAATGTAAACTACAAGTTGGGAGAACACTTAATATCCTTGGAATTAGAAGGAAATACGTTCGTTGGAGATGAAGAAGTACTTTTACTTCAAGATGAAAATTTAATTGAAAACACCTCTTGGAATCATCAGGGCTTCAGTATTGAGTCATTTTTGAATCCAGAAGATTTTAAACATTTGCAACACGGTATAAAAGCGTTGATTTCAGCTAAAATAATTGAAGCTGGAAGTCGAATTGACGATTTTTTCGAATTGGAAAAGTACCATTTATATGTTGACAATGAATCTCATTTAAAGGTCGCAAAGCTTATTCAATCAGGTTGGAACGTGGACCAATTTCCAATAGCAATTGAAAAGGTTAATGAACGTATTTCTGAAATTATTGGTCAGCAAGTATCCACAAAAGCCAAACACGTTGATATGAATAATTTCTTTGTTCGTATTGTTCGACCTCAAAATTTTCAAGACAACAATCCACCTCATCGCGATGTTTGGCTCGATCGATTAAGGGATGCCGTGAATATTTATGCTCCTATTTGCGGAAGCAACGATCAAAGTGCGCTAGGCCTCGTGCCTGGAAGTCACCTTTTAAAGGAATCCGCTATAGAACGTACCGCAGATGGAGCCATATTGAATGGCACAAGCTATACTGTTCCATGTGTGATATCCATTCAAGGTGAAATTCCATCATTGATCCGACCGAACCCCAAAGAAAATGAAGTGATGCTTTTTTCACCTTATTTGGTTCATGGCGGAGGATATAATTTTAATTCCGATGTTACACGAATTTCCCTTGAAATACGATTTTGGAAAAACTAGATACCTGTGTTGCAACGAATACTAAATAAAACAAATCGTGTTTTTTCCTCTTTACAGAGAGATCTTCGGATTTTTGTTTACAATGAATTTACCAGAAGAAGGCAAATGAAACGATTGCCTTTAAAACTAAAAAATGTTCAACCTCATCGTGAGCTCAAAAATTACAATGCATCAAAAATCAGATCTGTAGAGGTTCAAGCTCAGGATTTAAATCTCAAGCAATTGATTGTCACGTGTTATTTCACACTGAAACCAGATCCACAATCAGGAAGTATTAGAAGTGCTTCAAATTTTGAGTATATCCAACCGTGGTATGATTCTATGACTAAAATAGGAGCCACAGGGATTGTGTTACACGACGGTTTAGATGATGCATTTATCAGTCGATATACGAGCGATCAGATTCAATTTCGCTTCTGTGAACTGGGAAACTACTCCATTTTTGAAGAGCGCTGGTTATTGTATCACTTGCTTTTAGATCAATTACCAAATTTGGAAAACGTTTTCTTTACGGATAGTAATGATGTTTACATCACAAAAAATCCGTTTTCTTTCATCACCAATGACTTGACGCTTTATGTTGGTCGTGACAATGCAAACCGCATAAAAGATTCAGGTTGGTTGAAATTGGAATGTGATCGATTTATCGAAGAGAGTAATTTCAATTTACCAAAAACATACAGCTACCAATGGGTATATAATGCAGGGGTTTCTGGCGGTTCAAGAGGTCTGATGTATTTTTTTACGGCGGAAATATCAAAACTCATCTTTTGTGCTTGTAGCGATATACACAAAGACATGACTCTTCTGAATTTGGTCATCCACGAACATTTTTATCCAAAATTGTCAGCAGCAAACTGGCATCAACAATTGGTAAACACAAACAACGATAAGGAAGCAGCACATACAAATTTAGTTACAGGCTATCCTTTCAACAGTGGATTTAAAGATTTCGATTTAAATTCAAATGCTATATTTATCCACAAATAACACATTGATGTCGAATCCTTTTGTTTCTTTTATCATTCCCTACTACAATGCTGGTGCAACCATTCAGGAAACCATAGATTCTATTTTCAATCAATCTTACAGCAATTTTGATATCTGGTTGATCAATGACGGCAGTACAGATCAGGTTTCAATTGATCAACTGAAAGCATACGAAGGCAACGAAAAAATACACATCCTTCATCAAGAAAATGCTGGACCGAGCTCAGCAAGAAATGCGGCAATTGAAAAAACCAAAGCTGCTTTTATCGTTCCTATCGATGCAGATGACCTCATCGCTAAAGAAACCCTTTCAGAGGGGCTGAAAACAATGTGTTCTGACGATACTATTGGTGTAGTTTATGGAAATTTACAGTTCTTCGGTGCACAAACTAAGATCCAAATTCAAGAAGATTTTAACCTCGAAAAACAACTGGTTTGGAACCAAATTGCGGTTTGTTGCTTGATTCGAAAAAGTGTTTTTGACGCTGTTGGATATTACGATACCTATTTGAGCAAACTAGGTTTAGAGGATTGGGAATTTTGGATTCGAGTAGGCAATTCACAATGGCAATTTGTTAAATTGGAACACATTCAATTTTCAATACGAATTCAAGAAAATTCTAGAACTTTGGATGTTGCTAACAAGAATATAGAATCAATAAAAGCTTATGTTTCCCAAAAACATTCCATAATTTGGATGAAACACTACGAGAAAAAGTTTTACGAAACAAAAATGTTACTTGAAACCCCAGATTTTAAAATCGGAAAATTCATGATGGCTCCTTATCGATTCTTTAAAAAGACATTTTTGAAAAATGAGTAATTATTCAGTTTCCAGAATTTCTGAATCCAATGTGGAGGATCTTATAATCATTTACAAAAATGCTTTTGGAACCGATCTCAATTTGGATGCATTTCAAAAAAAGCAGCATACTGTAGCTTTTGGTGACAGCTATGTTGGATACATCGCTTACGACGAAAACAATGTACCCGCAGCATTTTATGGCGTGTATCCTTGTAAAATTGAATATAAAGGCACTTTGTACAAAGCCGCTCAATCCGGTGATACGATGACCCATAGTGACCATACGGGCAAAGGATTATTTACAATGTTAGCACAGAAAACCTACGAATATTGCAAAGAAAATGGCTTTCATTGTGTTTTTGGCTTTCCCAACGAGAACTCGTTCCCAGGATTTATCAAGCGCCTCGGATGGTCGCACTTTGACGACCTTACCCCCTTTTTGATTCGCGTGAAATGCATTCCATGGATACGTTTAAAAAACACGTTCAAATTACACCAGTCAATTCACGACAAATGGTGCCGATTTCATTTGAAAAAATTGCTAAAAGGAGAACCGTTCAAAAGTTCGAGTTTAAGCGATGACATTGCCGTTGTGGACCACTCTTCTGATTTTTTCAACTACAAGAGTTATGAAGAAAATTACTTAGTTCGTGTTCGAGGCATTTCTATTTGGTTAAAATTTGATGATACATTCATGCTTATCGGTGATATGGAAAAATGCTCCGAAGAAAAATTTTTAGACGTTTTAAAAGGTCTGAAACGTATTGCATTCAAATTGGGATTACCACATTTAAGATTTCAATGCAGTTCCAATACATGGGGCGAAATGATGTTTAAGAAATACGGAACACCTATGTCGGTTAACTATCCAATTGGGGGAATTAATTTCACCGGTAAAATCCCACTTGACGCGCTCAAATTCACTGGGGCTGATAATGATACTTTTTAGCATATGAATTGGTTTAAACGTAAAATATTGGGATTTTTTGTAAAAACGAAAGGTGTTTTCTCTGCCCCGCTTTTTGCGGGTAAGGGATTGATATTTATGTTGCATCGTGTGTTGCCGGAGCAGGAAAGAAATCAATATACATTAAATAGGGATTTGGCCATTACACCAGATAAATTGGAGGAATTCATCGTGCTGTTTAAACAAAAAGGATATACCTTCATTTCCCTTGATGAATTATCAGATTGGTTAGATAATAAGCTAAAAATAAAACAGAAGTTTATATGCCTGACATTTGATGACGGTTACCGTGATAACTTGACGCATGCACTTCCGATTTTAAAAAAACACCAAGTACCTGCAACGATATATATTACGAACTGCCTTCCAAATGGAAAAGGTCTCTTGTGGTGGTATTTATTTGAGGAACATGCAAAAACTTTTAGTAACATAAAATTTGAATCAACTATTGGTGTCAAGGAATTCCAGTGGGAGTCCACCGAAAAAGCCTACGAACAATTTGGGGCAGTCAGCGAAACGATTAAGTCGATTCCTTTTGAAGAACTTTTGGAGGTAATGATGAAAAGTTTTAACAAATCTGCAGCTGAATTCGAAGCGCTTTGTACTTCACTATCGTTGACCTGGGAGGAGATTAAGAAGTTATCGCAGGAACCACTTATTACCATTGGCGCACACACCCTGAATCACATTGCAACAAAACAGCAAAAAACGGAATGGGTTGAAGAAGAAATGATGGCCTCCAAAAAAGAAATTGAAGCGCATATTGATAAGGAAGTTAACCATTTTGCTTATCCATTTGGAGGTACCTTCGACGTAGCTCTGAGGGATACGAAATTGGCCCAAAAAGTAGGCTTTAAAACCTCTACGTTGAATCAACCCGGAAATATCTTTAAACGAATAAAAAATCATCAGGCACTTGCCCGTATGCCCTTAGGAAATGCAACCGAATATGAACGTTTGAATTATTACATGAATGGAATTTACCATTTTTCTGTAAACGGTTTTAAAAAAGAAAAATACAGCTAAAAATGGAAATTGACGTTTCAATTGTTATTGTAAATTATAAAACACCCGATCTTTTAAAAGCGTGTGTCCAATCCATTTTTGAAACTACCAAAGAACTCCGGTACGAAGTCATTATTGTGGATAACAACTCTGAAGATGAATCAGAGCAAATCATTAAAGGTCTATTTCCAAATGTAATTTGGATTAATTCAGGTTACAATGCAGGTTTCGCAAGAGCAAATAATAT
Organism: Crocinitomicaceae bacterium; assembly: GCA_044349985.1. GTDB lineage: Bacteria > Bacteroidota > Bacteroidia > Flavobacteriales_D > Crocinitomicaceae > M0103. Next base: position 210 of record JBILIM010000016.1, on the reverse strand, counting down.
TGGAATAAAAAACGCTACTGGTAACTACATACTACTATTAAATTCTGATACCATTGTAAACGAACATACACTTGTAAATACCTTCAAAGATTATATCGCATTAGAAAAATCGAATCAGAAAATTGGTTTTCTTGGTTGTCAGCTCATTGATTTAAATGGAAACATTCAGTTCAATTCACGGCCCAAGGTAAAAAACTTACAAAAAATACT
>JBILIM010000277.1:0-3450 GCA_044349985.1 Crocinitomicaceae bacterium | reverse complement strand
TCTATCGTTTTTTCTGGGCTGATGATAATTTTTGCATTCTTTAAAGCTATCAATTGGGGTGTTGACTCTTTTAAACCGTTAATGGGGCCTGTTTGTGCATTAAGTAAAAGAGAAAGAAAAAACGAAAGAAAGAAAAAAACTTTTTTCATACATCAAAATGAGAAATGTGAAATTAGCTAAAATGGACGATTTATTTCATCATGGTTTTCATTCTTTTTAATGTATTTTTGTAACCAAACTTTAATTAACAAAACATGCACAATTTTCTTGTTCATTTGCATTCCGGTTTAAGATGGGTAGCACTCCTGTTATTAATATACGCTATTCTTAATGCCATTGCCGCGCGAAGCAGTAATGAGTATACCAAGAAAGACAAAATGGTGAATCTTTTTACCATGGTTTCATTGCACTTGCAATTGGTAATTGGCCTTGTTCTTTATTTTTTCACTTCAGGAAAAGTTTCTTTTGTTACCGATTGGATGAAAAATGGCGCTTTACGATTTTACAATTTAGAACACATCTCTTTAATGATTATTGCTATTGCACTTGTTACTTTCGCAAGAGGAAAAGCAGAGCGATCTAGCGACGTTTCTGTAAAACACAAGAAAATTAGGATTTGGTACACAATTGCCTTAATACTTATTTTAGCTTCTATTCCTTGGCCATTTAGAGAAAATTTAGGCGGTGCATGGTTCTAAAAGTGGTTTCATTTCTGAGTTTATTTGTTTGCTGTTTATCCTGTTCTTCGAAAGAGGCTAGTGAAGGCGCAAATGAAAACCAATCCATAGGAAAAAAGCTGTATGATAATAACTGTGCGCAATGTCATGGTTCAGATGGCAAACTAGGGAACTCAGGTGCTACAGATTTAAGCAAGTCAGTATTACCCGATGAAGAATCTAAAAAACGCATAAAAAATGGCCGAAACGCCATGCCTCCAATGGCAGAGGTTTTAGGATCAGAAGCAAATATTGATAGCGTCGTACAGTACATCAAATCTTTTCGATCAACCAAATGAGTACCGGACACGTAACTGTTGATGCTGTCGAAGAACGTTGCGTTCTGGTGGGCGTAATAAGTTCAGATATTACTGAAAGCACAGCACTGGAATATTTGGATGAACTCCAATTCCTTGCAGAAACAGCTGGTGCAATTACCGAGAAAAAGTTTCTTCAAAAATTGCCAATGGCGAATCCGAGGACCTATGTCGGCTCCGGTAAACTCGAAGAAATTAAAGGCTATATTCAAGAAAACGAAATTGAACTTGTCATTTTTGATGATGAGCTTTCTCCATCACAATTGCGCAATATAGAGCGTGAATTGCAATGTAAAGTCCTCGACAGAACAATTCTAATTTTGGACATTTTTGCAAGTAGAGCGAGAACATCACACGCCAAAACTCAGGTTGAACTTGCGCAGTTGCAATACATGCTGCCACGATTAACCCGAATGTGGACCCATCTCGAGCGACAAAAAGGTGGAATCGGACTCAGAGGGCCCGGAGAATCGCAAATTGAAACCGATAGACGTATAATTCAGTCACGCATAGCGTTAATGAAGGAGCGTTTGAAGGAAATTGATAAGCAAATGGCGGTTCAGCGCAGTAACCGTGGACAATTGGTTAGAGTTGCATTAGTGGGTTATACCAATGTTGGAAAAAGCACCTTGATGAATTTGCTTTCCAAATCTGATGTTTTTGCCGAAAATAAATTATTCGCTACCCTTGATACAACAGTGCGGAAAGTAGTAATAGAAAATTTACCATTTCTTTTAACGGATACGGTTGGATTCATTCGAAAATTACCGCACCAACTCATAGAATCGTTTAAATCAACTTTGGATGAAGTTCGAGAAGCCGACTTATTGGTTCATGTATTAGACATTTCCCACCCAACCTTTGAAGATCACTATGAAGTTGTTAATGAGACCTTGAATGAGCTTGATAAAACTGAAAAACCTGTGATTCTGGTATTCAATAAAATTGATCAATACAAGATTGAAGTTGAGGGTGATCCCTTGACATCTGAAGAAAGAAACGTTGAACTGGAAGAACTCAAGCGCACTTGGATGGCCAAATTAAATAATACCAAATGTGTTTTTATTTCAGCTAAAGACAAAGATAATATCGAAGAGCTTAAAAACACAGTATATAACGAGGTTCACCGCATTTTTAAGGTACGTTATCCTTACAACAACTTTCTTTATTAAAGCTATTTTATTGCAAAATAAAAAAAGGGGCAAAAGCCCCTTTCCATTAATGTATAAATCTTAGTATTATCTCACCAAGTGAAGGAAACCGTGTCCCTCCAATACATTGTTTAGATAACCTGTAACTTTGTATTTGTAGAAGTAAACACCATCTTCCGCATCCAAACCATTATCTGCCTTTCCATTCCAAGCAGGGTTTATTCCCGAACCTTCAAACATGACATTACCCCAACGATTCAATACCGTTAATTCAACCGATAACGCATTTGTTGTTGTTAAGAAGAAGAAATCATTATCCTGATCTTCATTTGGGGAGAATACGTTTGGAACATATACTGTAGGTATTGGATAAAGACAACTTCCATCGTCTGCAGTTGCAGTTGGGTCATAGTTGGTTGCGGATGGATCTGTACAACCGCATACGGATATCACAACTGCCACTGAAGCTTCGTCAAAACAATTGGCATCTTGAAATGCGGTTAAATTAATCACAGTACTTTCAGTAAATGTAACCGTTTGAGAACCTAGATCGTTAACCGTGATCACTTGACCGTTTCCAAAATCCCACTCAAAGGATGCTGCATTTTGACTCGTATTTGTAAACGTTACCTGCAAAGGTGAACAACCTACAATAGGATTGGCAGAAACTTGAGCAATCGGTGGATTCAAGATATCAACGAAGGCACTATCATTAACTTCGCATACATTATCTACAACGTTTATGTAATACCACCCCGAAGGTAAATCTTGAAATACCGAGGCATTTATAAAATTAGGACTGTTTGGACCAGGACCTGACCACGTATATTGAGGAACACCGGTTTGTCCTGAAATTTGAGCAGAAACATATCCAACAGGTTCACATGTTGCTGGTCCAATATAAATGGTATCAATGGCCAATGTTTGATTCATAACTACGGTAACCGTATCAACGAAAGGTCCAAGACAAACGTCTGTTACTGTGACTATATAATTGAACGACCCGTTCTGATTTATAGAAACAATATCGCTGGTTGAATCGGAGGCACTGGATTGCCAATCGTAGGTGAACGATTCCGATCCTCCACTTGCCACAGCCGAAATTAAAATAGAATCGTTAAAACATTGCACTGTTAAATCCGTCTCATCGATAACTACAGGTTGAATATCTGTTAAATATAAAGTTCCAGAAATGGTTTGTAGGTTTCCTGACCCATCAACATACTGGACTTGAACAATAATCGTTTCTGTTCCTTCGGCAAGGAC
>JBILIM010000276.1:0-3459 GCA_044349985.1 Crocinitomicaceae bacterium | reverse complement strand
CCGATGGATTAACCATATTACCTTTGGAAAAATGTTCTCCAGAACAGCTGCAAGCCTTACCAATTCAAGAAAATTTGGATGTATTCAATACCATGAACACCTTATACTGTTCATCTGGACTTTTCATAGAGGTAAATAAAAATACGGTTGTCGATAAAACCATTCACATTCAACATATTGTTTCAGGTAAAAACATGGTAAACCATGTGAAACACTTTATTCATTGTGGAACATCGAGTAATTGCAACATCGTATTGACATTTATTTCCGGAGATGAAACCGAAAATTGTATGAGTAATGTGGTTACCAATGTGCATGTAGGTGAAAATGCGAATCTTACTATCGATAAGTTGCAATTGGAAGACGAGGGTAATTTTGGTGTTTTTAATGAATTTACATCAATCAGTGCAAATGGCAATTTTACCTTGAATACCATCACACTTGGTGGTTCACTCATCCGAAACAATGCCCATGCAGAAATCAAAGGTCAGAATGCCGAGTGCAATTTAAATGGGGCCTATTTATTAAAAGGAAGTGCACATGTAGATAACCATACTTTGGTTGAACATCAAGTGCCGAATTGCAATTCTAATGAATTGTATAAAGGTGTTATGGATGATAAATCTACAGGTGTATTTAATGGAAAAGTAATTGTTCACTTAGACGCTCAGAAAACGAATGCTTTTCAGTCCAATGCAAATGTGTTACTCAGTAAAGATGCAACAATCAATTCGAAACCGGAATTGGAGATATATGCTGATGATGTTAAATGTTCACATGGATCAACAACCGGTCAATTGGATGAAAATGCTGTTTTCTATCTAAGGGCAAGAGGTGTTTCCGAAACATCGGCAAGGCAATTGTTGGTGCAAGCTTTTATTGAGGATGTACTCGATAAAGTGGAAGATCAGCACGTCGTTACTTGTATTCATAAGGAACTTTCAAGACGTTTCAATTGGTCTTTTAATTAAAGGGATTATTCGTACAATTCAATATCATCGTCCAAATCGAAATCTTTAAGTAATAAAGCGATTTCACTAATTAATACAGCTTTGCGAGCATCTTTGCTTTTTCCATCAGATTCGATATAGTCACGAAGAAAGAGTTGCGATTCCAAAATGTGTCGTTCTTCGAATGGACCTTCTAAATTTTCAATTATGGTAAGACATTCTAAAGTGTCTAAATAATCACCATCGACAGCGATTTCGACAAAATCGGATAGGTAATGACTGTAGTCCAATTTACTATTCCAAATGGAACTTAAGAGAATTGGACGAACCAACAAATACTTGTCATCTCTTATTAGTCGAATAATCTCTTCAGGAGCATCAGAAATATTTAAAGTAGAAAGCAATTCAATCAAAGCCGATTTCTGAGAATCAGAAAGATTTCCCATTAACATTTCAACGAGGGGTTCAATTGCGGTTATATCTCCATGTACCTGCAAAGATTTTATTGCTGCGTTGAATTTTGAATCATTACCTGAATTCAGATCTTCTAATAATCGAGTAATTTTTATCTTTTGCTTCGATTCCTTTGCCATAATTTTTATACAAACTTACGAATATGTTCGCTTGATGAAAAATGCAACGAACAAATAATCGATATCTTTGCAGTATGCGTCTTATGAATTCTGTATTATTGTTTATAACCGTCACATCACTTCTCTGTGCGTGTGGTTATGAAGAATTGACTGCAGAAAAAAAGCGTACACTAAGCGTAGCATCCGATTATTTAATGGAATCAGACAGTGTTTTGTTTTTGGATTTTACCCAAAAAACGGGTGTTAAAGTCAAAATCATACCTCTCGAATTGGATTCCATTTACCGGAAAGTACTCTCTGATCCCTTAAACGCTGGTTTTGATATGATTATGGTTTCGGATGTGCGTATTTTGAAAAATCTGGAATCAAAAAAATTGCTGCAAAAGTTCTCAGATGAATTGGATAGTGCTCAAGGCAATCGATTTTTCTTACATACCGGAATCGACCCTCTAGTTTATTATGCCAATAGGAATTTAAACAAAGATTCAATAAGCTACACAGATCTTTCTAAAAGTTTTTGGTTCTCAAGTTTAGATGAAATCCCTTTAAATAAACTTTTCAATTGCATAAAGAAGAACAATAAATGGTCCAGTCGTGAATCGGCGCTTTGGTTGCATCGGGTTGAGCAGAAAAAAATCGCTTTTCTGGCAGTCGATAGTCTTGCGCCAAGCATGTTTAATGTTGGTTTCCTTTCCCAATTTGAAAGAAAAAAGCAGCTTAAGGATTCACTAAATGATTTTCAATATTTGTTTTTTCCGGATCAAACCCAAACAGGTTTGTTGTACAATTTTTATGGAAGCGGGATTGTTTATCAATCGTCAAATTTTTCCGCAGCAATGGATTTGTTACGATACTTATCTGAGGTTTCCAATGCACAAATGGTCAACGACAAAATTGGTATTGTTAGCTATGATCGAAAGGCCAATTGGGGTGTTTTCAAAAACAATAGATTAAAGCTAAGTCCAAAAACTATTAATGATTTTTTGTTTGATTCGAAATGGTGGAACGATCACATGAATTTTGCAAGAACCATGAAAATAGTTGAGAAAAAGCCGGTTTCAGCGGTAAATCCAATACCCGATACACTAAAATCAGAAAATTAAAAAAAGGCAAATCTATAAGCCGGGTTCTGTTTCCACTTGCATGGATGCCTATCATTTATCTAGTACTAACGTCACCGTTAGCATCAATCGACCTACCCTCCGAGATTGGGCGAGCAACCCTTTCAGAATCAATGATTCCATCCCCGGTATACATGGTCTTTCAGCCCGTAAGGTTTACCTTGCCGCCGATGTCACCACCGACGCGGTGAGCTCTTACCTCACCTTTTCACCTTTTCCTAATGAAGCAAGCTTCTTTGGGTAGTTTTCCTTTCTGCGGCACTTTCTGTCCCCGCTTTCACGAGGCCTTCCTGTTAGGAAGTACGGTGCTCTGTGCTGCCCGGACTTTCCTCTCTCTCGATAATTCGAAACAGCGATAGACCGATTTGCCTTTAAACAAAGTTACAATAAACTTATGATTATTTGATATGAATTGATTGAACAGATGTTCCCTGTTCAGTACGGCCATATATCCAATAAATTCCCGGTTCAAAAGATGAAACATCAATGGAAAATTGCATACAGCTGCAATCGCTGAAATATACAGTTTGACCCGATGCATTATAAATTGAAAGATTTTCCATTTCAAATGGCGCTTTTATCTCAATGTGTTCGTCGGCTGGATTCGGGTATATGTTCATTTGACTGGATATGTCATTTTCGGAAATGCTCGCTACCTCTGGGCGGTAGATGTCACGATATTCAATAGCAGTTACGGTTTCATTTCCAAAAATTTCGGTGGTATTGATTCTCAACAAAGGTTCCTTTTCACCATTTGTCCACCATTCATATTGATGGGATACAGGGATATCAAGC
>JBILIM010000275.1:0-3484 GCA_044349985.1 Crocinitomicaceae bacterium | reverse complement strand
TTTATGACGCTATTTAATTTATATTTGCCTCAATGAAAATACATCGCGAAGGATATCTAATAATTGCAATCGGTTTGGCCACCTTAGCACTTATTCAAGTTGGTAATTATTTTTTATTTCAACTCACTGGGTGGCTTTGGTTATTCCTACTGCTCAGTCTTGGTGCAATTGTAATGGCCTACCTCATTATACAATTTTTCAGAATTCCGTACAGAGTTTGTCATTTTGAACCCAACGACATTTTTTGCCCTGCCGATGGAAAAGTGGTAGTCATTGAAGAGGTTGAAGAAACCGAATACTTTAAGGATAAACGCATTCAGGTATCGATTTTTATGTCGCCTCTGAATGTTCATGCGAATTACGCACCCATTAGTGGTGAAGTGAGTTACGTAAAATACCATCCGGGTTTATTTTTGGTGGCATGGCATCCTAAAAGCAGTACCGACAACGAGCGATCTACATTTGTCGTGAAACATGAAAGTGGAAAAGAGGTCTTGTTTCGTCAGATTGCGGGTGCGATGGCAAGGAGAATTTGTTACTATGTGCAACCTAAACAACATATTCAAACCGGAGAAGAATTTGGTTTCATAAAATTTGGTTCGCGTGTTGATGTGTTTTTACCAATTGATGCTAAAATAAATGTTAAAATTGGCGATATGGTTCAAGCAAAAATCACAAAGCTTGGTCAGTTAAATTAGAATTTGTATTTTCACAAAAAAAGAAGTTATTATGAAAAAAATATTTTTAGCAATCGCATTATTTACATTCGTTGGTTCAATGGCTGCAACTACATATGCTGCATCAAACGGAACGACAACAGAAATCAACAACGACATCAATAAAAAGAAGAAGAAAAAGAAAAAAGGATGTTGTTCAGCTGAAACTAAAGCTGCAGGATGCGCTGAAGGTGCTTCTACAGAAACAAAATCTTGTTGCTCAAAAAAGCAATAATGTAAGCTTATCATTATAATGGCTGTCTGAAAAGGCAGCCATTTTTGTTTTACCACTATTTTTATTCAAAGACCAATCCAACCGGGCAATGATCTGAACCGTGAACCTCATTTAAAATGAAAGCATCTTTTATTCGGGATTTAATACCTTCTGAAACTAAAAAATAGTCAATACGCCAGCCAATATTTTTCTGTCTTGCACCCGCCCGATAACTCCACCAAGAATACTTCACCTCATCACCATTAATCAAACGAAAAGTATCTATAAATCCGTTATTTATAAAATTATCCATCCCATCGATTTCGTCTTGCATATATCCAGCTGCCTTGTTATAATTCTCCTTTGGACGCGCCAAATCGATTGACTTATGTGCTACATTGAAATCTCCACATACAATTACGGGCTTTGACTTTTCAAGATTTTTAAGGTACTTAAGAAAATCCGCATCCCATTTTTTGCGATACCCCAATCGCAACAATTCGCTACCCGAGTTGGGAACATACACCGTAATTAAAAAGAATTCATCAAACTCGGCACATGTGACTCTACCTTCATTGTCATGCTCATCGTGTCCAATATAATAGGTTACGGAAATTGGCGTTTGTTTCGTTAAAATAGCAGTTCCGGAATAACCTTTCTTTTCAGCTTCATTCGCAAAAACGTGATAACCATCCAATTTACCGGCTACTTCTTTTACTTGTTCAACAGTTGCTTTGGTTTCTTGAAGACAAATAATATCCGCATCTACATTTTTCATATCATCGGAAAAGTTCTTTTGCATTATAGCACGAATCCCATTGACATTGAAAGACAGAATTTTCATTTTTTTTTATTTAAAATTAGCTAACTTCTTATAATAATTGGATATCATTATAAAACATTGAACACTTCGTGCGCTGAATCGTTAATTTTGTATATGCAATCCGTCGACGATCGTACGCTTATCGATTTAGAGTTTCCTGTAATTAGGGAACGTCTACTCAACTTTTCTATAGGTCAAAGTACCAAAGACCGAATCACTCAATTGGCTCCCAAAAGTCATTTTCCTACCATCGAAAAGGAATTGAATAGGTTAAATGAGCTCGTATCCATAAGACGCAATGGAGAAACATTTCCAGCTTTGGATTTTGAAGAGCTAATGGCTGAAATCAGATTGCTTCCCATAAAAAATGCAGTCCTTCAGCTGGAGGGTTATTTAAAAATTTGTACCGCATCGGAACTTGTCAATGCCATTTTGGCTTTTTTTGATAAAAAATCGCAACGGTATCCTTTACTCTTCGAACTGTTAACCGAAGCCTATTTCGAGACCGGAATCATTGATGCAGTAAATAAAGTTTTCGACAGAAAAGGGGCGATTCGCGATGATGCATCTAAAAAACTATTGGAGATTCGTCAACGAATAAAAACCCTCAGAAATCAAATCAATAGGAATTTTGACAGGGAACTACGACGTCTTACAAAAGAGAATCTTTTAGGAGAAACAAGAGAAGCTTTTCTGCATGAAAGGCGTGTGCTTACGGTCTTATCTACGCATAAAAGAAAAATATCAGGAATGGTATTGGGTTCTAGTAAAACGGGAAGCCTAACCTTTATTGAACCACAGGTTAATATTTTATTGAATAATGAATTGGAATTGGAACTCGATGATGAACGAAAAGAAATTTATCGCATTCTTCAGCAACTCACCAGTGACATTTCCAATTATTTACCGCTCATTAAAACTTATCAGAAAATCCTTACGGAATTTGATTTCATTAATGCTAAATCCAGACTTGCATTAGAAATGAATGCCGTATTACCCGGAATTTCAAAAGAAACCAAAATAGAACTCATCGATGCATACCATCCCATTCTTTGGAAATCGAATAAAGAAATAGGAAAACCAACCTATCCGCAGCACATTACGATGGATTCAACATCGAGAATGTTGGTTATTTCTGGTCCGAATGCCGGCGGAAAAAGCATTACACTCAAAACCATTGGACTCTTACAAATCATGCTTCAATCGGGCTTATTGGTTCCTTTAAATGAAAACAGTAGCATGTGTTTTTTTCAGGATATCCATTCCGATATTGGTGATAACCAATCCATAGAAAATGAATTGAGCACCTACTCCTATCGTTTAAAGCGAATGAAATTTTTCCTAGAAATTGCAAATAAAAGATCGTTATTGCTTTTGGATGAATTCGGTACGGGTTCTGATCCAGAACTTGGTGGCGCATTGGCCGAGGTGTTTTTTGAAGAATTATACAAAAAGAGGTGTTACAGTGTGATTACCACCCATTACTCCAATATTAAAATCAAAGCTGCAGAACTTCCAAATGCTGTAAATGGTTGCATGTTGTTTAACAGTGAAACACTTGAGCCGTTATATAAATTATCCATTGGTCAACCGGGAAGCTCGTTCACGTTTGAAGTTGCCCAAATCAATGGTATTCCGATGGAAATCATTGACGCTGCAAAATCAAAATTAGATCATAAAAAGTTGCGCATCGACCAATTGCTGAGCGATCTTCAAAAAGAAAAAAACCAC
>JBILIM010000015.1:0-13081 GCA_044349985.1 Crocinitomicaceae bacterium | reverse complement strand
AACTTTGTTCCGGTAGTTAGTATTCCAATTTTCGTAATCGCATAATATTCTCAATGTACCTGGAATTTCAAAGTCTACACGTTTAGTTCCAATGTATATGTAGTCAACGGCTTGGTCCTGAATATTCCACTTGTCCAATTGTGAGGAATAAATGTATCCGGCACCAAATAAATTTGCTGGAACGATTTGATCTTTATTGGATAAGTCGCAAACTACCACGGGAACGTGTTTGCCGCCAATGTTCTCTATAATGGCTGTAATCCTTTTTTCATAGCGGTAAGGATTGTATGGCAGTTTTAAAGTGACTTCAGATAAATCGTATGTTTCTCCTGGTGATGCGTATTTTTCCAAGAGTTTTTGTGCAACAGGAATCTCGAATTCTGGATCTTCGGTCAACGAAACCCTAATGGTGTCTCCTATACCATCTTCGAGCAAAGCGCCAATACCAACAGCCGATTTAATTCGTCCATCTTCACCATCTCCCGCCTCCGTAACGCCTAAATGGATTGGATAATTCATTCCTAATGCCATCATTCGTGCCACCAAAAGTCGGTAGGCTTGAACCATCACCAAAGTGTTACTTGCTTTCATTGAAATAACAAGATGGTAATAGTTGTTTTTTTCACAAATATGGATGAATTCTAATGCAGATTCCACCATACCCTCTGGAGTATCACCGTACCTACTCAAAATACGATCGGAAAGTGAGCCATGATTCGTCCCGATTCGCATCGCTGTTTGGTTTTCTTTACAAAGTAAAACCAGAGGCGTAAATTTTTCTTCAATGCGTTGAAGCTCAGCCGCATAACTTTCATTGTTATACGTTAATTCTTCGAATTTTTTCTTGTCGGCATAATTACCCGGATTTACACGAACCTTTTCAACTATTTTAGATGCGACTTCAGCAGCATTTGGCGTAAAATGTATGTCTGCAACCAATGGCACGCTATACCCGTGTGCCATTAATTTATCTTTAATGTTTCGTAAATTCTCTGCCTCTTTTATACTTGGCGCTGTAATTCTTACAAGTTCACAGCCCGCTTTAACCATTCTTATGCTCTGTTCAACGGTTTTATCGGTATCCATGGTGTCGGTGGTTGTCATGGACTGCACAACAATAGGGTTTTCTCCCCCCATTTTAACGTCTCCGATTTTAACTTCTCTGGTTATAAATCGGTTTCTCGTCAACAAGTTGATTGTGTAGGGTAAAATGGAGTTATCAAAAGTTTCGCTCATAATGTAAAGCTTAATTAACAAATGTAAGTATAATAGTGTTTAACAAAAGATGCGTTCGGGTTAAAAAGCGTTATGAAGGAGAAACAAAAAAGTGTTGGCTTAAAGAACAAAAAAAACATAAAAAAACATGAGCCTTTGAAAATATTTCTACATTTGTTATAAATTAATTTTATACAACATGAAAAAGACGTTTTTAATGATTGCTGCGGTAGCTTTATTGGCTGCATGTGGTGGAAAATCTGAAGAGGAAAAAGCATTAGAAGAATTGGGTGCTGCAATGGAAAAAGCAACGGATGATGCTGCTGCTGCAATGGAAACTGCAACAGAAGATGCTTCAACTGAAGCTACTGATGCTGAAGGTATGATGGAAGATGCACAAGACCAAGCTAATGAAGTTATGGACAAAGCAAAAGAAATGCAAGGCGAAATGATGGATAAAGCTGCTGATATGCAGAAAGAAGCCATGAGCAATGCAATGGATGCAATGAAAGGTCTATAAGAAGACTTGAAATATAAAGAAAGGGGGTTCTGCCCCCTTTTTTATTGAATTAACTTTACAACATGCAGTTAAAAGGATTAACACCTGGAAGTAAGGTATACATTACTTCACCAGCAAAAGCAATAGATGCTGAATGTGTGCTAAATGCGAAAGTCTTTCTCGAAAACAAGGGTTTTGAAGTTCAGATTGCCTCACATTGCTTGGGTCAATTCAATTATTTTTCTGGTACAGATGCAGAACGCTGTGCAGATTTCCAGTATGCGCTGGATGACGACAGCGTTGATGCAATTTGGTGCGCGCGAGGAGGTTATGGTGCCGTGAGAATCGTGGATCAACTGAATTGGAGTACATTCTTGCAAAAACCAAAAATGTTGATTGGGTTTAGCGATATTACCGTCTTTCATAATAGATTAAGTCGATTTAACATTCCAAGTGTGCATGCAACAATGCCATTGAATTTAAAAGAAAATTCAACAGATGCTCTTGAGAGCCTCTTGTCTGTTTTAAAAGGTGAAAAGCTTTCGTATAGTATAGGTCGTTCAAGTGATTCTATTCTTGGAGCCACAAAAGCTACTTTAGTTGGAGGCAACCTAAGTATTTTATACAGCTTGCTTGGAACCAATGATACTATAGATTATCACGATAAAATACTTTTTATTGAGGACGTAGGAGAACAATTTTATGCGATCGACAGAATGCTTTATGCCTTTGAAAAAGCGGGTGTTTTGGATCAAATAAAGGGTTTGATCGTTGGCGGTTTCACCGATTTGAAAGATACGGCAACTTCTTTTGGACAAAATTATAAAGAAATAATTTTAAGCAAGTTCACCAAAAGAAATATTCCAATTGCCTTTGATTTTCCCGCAGGACATATTTATGATAATAGGGCATTGGTTTTTGGGGTGGATTACACTTTCGAAGTAAACCAAGAAGAAGTTCTACTCTCTCAGATTTAAATTAATACACAACGATTCGTTTAGGCAGCATTCTTTCGGCGCTCTTAAAGTGAATGATATAATTCCCTTTGGGAAGTTCTAATATGTGCGTTTCGTTTTCAATAAGTTTTATATTTTTTGTATAGGTTCCCGTTTCTGATATTATAAATACCTCAGCGGGCATCTCGCTTATCAGAGTGACAGATCCATATGAAGGGTTTGGATAGATTGCCGCCCAATCGTTTTGCTCTATGATGCGGTTTTTTATTAGAACGATTTCATTTTCTTCTAGCACATTTGTGCTTGTTGTTTGACTATAGTACTTCGCTGAAATGGATAGCGCGATAACCACTTTTAACACCAACAAATCCGACATATAAATTGATTTTGATTAAAGGCATAACCTAGACCTTGATTAAAAATTACAAAACCCCACTATTTAAAATAAATCTAAATAAGAACCATAAGGAACAAACGTTGTTGTAAGTGTTAAATTTGTATCTTAAAAAACAACTTAAAATGAGCAAATCAGCGATTCTTTCATCCTCAATTGCGAAAAAATATTGGATGGCATTAACCGGTTTATTTCTTTGTTTGTTTCTTGTAGGACATTTGTTGGGTAATTTACAACTTATTCTTATAGACGGCGAAGACGGTAAGCGCGCATTTAACGAGTACGCTTACTTTATGACACACAATCCTTTTATAAAGGTGTTGTCTTACGTAACGTACATTTCTATACTTTTTCATGCTATTGATGGAATTTTGTTGGCTATTCAAAACAAAAAAGCAAGGCCTGTGAATTACCAATACAGTAATCCTTCGGCGAATTCTAAACTTCCTGCCAGACAAATGGCGGTTTTGGGATCAGCTATTTTGATCTTTATTGTGATTCATATGGCGAATTTTTGGTGGAAGATGAAATATTCTTCTAAACAGATGCCATTGCATACGTATGTAGTTTATCCACCGCAAACAGCAAATCCATCTGGGGACACTATTTATTACACAACAAACGGCATGCAACTTCCAAAATCAGCACAATTTGAAGTCCGTGATGGTAACAAAATTTACATCAGCGATGAATGGTTGAAAAATGAGATTGCCGGAGCCAAAATGCAAGGGCAACAGATTGATGAGAAGATGTTTGAAAACAAGGATAAAAATGTTGAAATAGCTGAAGGATATAAAGACCTTCACTCCTTAGTTTACGCGTTTTTTGGTCACGACAGAGCTGAAGAAGGTTTTGAAACCAATTCTATGCCAGAGGTTGCGCTTATCTTATATGTGTTGTCAATGGTTGTCTTGTCGTTTCATTTAATGCACGGTTTTTCTTCTGCATTTCAAACTTTGGGGATTAATCACCGCAAATATACACCCTATATTAAGAAATTTGGAATGGCATTTTCAATTCTCGTTCCTTTAGGTTTTGCTATTATTCCAATTGTAATTTATCTTACTAAATAAATTTAATACTAACGTCATGTCTATGTTAGATTCTAAAATACCCGAAGGTCACATTTCACAAAAATGGACAGATTATAAAAACCATTTGAAGCTTGTTGCGCCTAACAACCGTCCAAAAATTGATGTTATAGTTGTTGGAACGGGCTTGGCTGGTTCTTCAGCAGCAGCTTCGCTAGGAGAAATGGGATACAACGTTAAAGCGTTTTGTTTTCAAGATTCTCCAAGAAGAGCACACTCAATTGCCGCACAAGGTGGAATTAATGCTGCTAAAAATTATCAGAATGATGGGGACAGTATTTACCGCTTGTTTTACGATACCATTAAAGGTGGTGACTATCGTGCAAGAGAAGCAAATGTGCACAGATTAGCCGAAGTTTCTGGAAATATTATTGATCAATGTGTTGCTCAAGGTGTTCCATTCGCTCGTGAATATGGAGGTTTGTTGGATAACCGTTCTTTCGGTGGAACGCAGGTACAGCGTACTTTTTATGCAGCAGGCCAAACGGGACAGCAATTGTTATTGGGGGCATATTCAGCGCTTTCTCGCCAAGTTGGCTTGGGTCGTGTTCAAATGTTTCACAGGCATGAAATGTTGGATATCGTAAAAGTTGATGGAAAGGCGCGCGGAATCATTGCTCGAAATCTTATTACTGGTGAAATAGAAAGACATTCTGCACATGCTGTAATTATCGCTACCGGGGGTTATGGAAATGTTTATTTTCTCTCTACGAATGCGATGGGAAGTAATGTTACAGCAGCATGGAAAATCCACAAACAAGGGGCATTATTCGCAAATCCATGTTTTGTGCAAATTCACCCTACATGCATACCTGTTCATGGAACAAATCAATCCAAATTAACCTTAATGTCGGAATCATTGAGAAATTCAGGAAGGATTTGGGTTCCAAAAAAGAAAGAAGATGCGGAAGCAATTCGAGAAGGTCGATTAAAACCAACACAGATAGCAGAGGAAGATAGAGATTATTTCCTTGAAAGAAGATATCCTGCATTTGGAAACCTCGTTCCGCGAGATGTGGCTTCAAGAGCTGCTAAGGAGCGTTGCGACGCAGGGTTTGGTATTGAGGCAAACGATACTAATGAAGGGGTCTATTTGGATTTCTCTTCTGAAATTCGTTCAAAAGGAAAACAAGCAGCTTTTGCTCAAGGGGATCACAATCCTTCTGACGAAAAGATTTTAGAATTGGGTAAGAAATGGGTTGAAGAGAAATACGGTAACCTCTTTCAGATGTATGAAAAGATTACAGATGAGAACCCTTACGAAACGCCTATGAAAATCTATCCAGCGGTGCATTATACCATGGGTGGCGTTTGGGTAGATTACAATTTACAGTCTACCATACCTGGATGCTTTGTTGCTGGTGAAGCCAACTTCTCTGACCATGGAGCAAATCGATTAGGTGCTTCCGCGTTAATGCAAGGATTAGCTGATGGGTATTTTGTTTTGCCTTACACAGTATCCGATTACTTAGCAAACGAAATCCGAACCGGAAAAATTGCAACAGATACGCCTGAGTTTGATAATGCAGAAAACCGCGTTAAAGAAACCATCAATCGCATGTTGTCGAATAACGGAACCAAGTCGGTTGATTATTTCCATAAACGTTTAGGTTTAATCATGTGGAATAAGGTTGGAATGGGACGCAACGAGCAAGGACTAAAAGAAGCCGTTGAGGAAATAGCATCCTTGAAAAAAGAGTTTTATGCAGATGTCTTTGTTCCTGGTTCAGCTGATGAGTTAAATCCCGAGTTGGAAAAGGCGTTACGTGTGGCTGATTTTATTGATTTAGGTCAGTTGATGGCAATGGATGCGCTTCAACGAAATGAATCATGTGGAGGGCATTTCCGTGAAGAATATCAAGATGAAGAAGGCGAAACCTTAAGAGATGATGAAAACTTCAAGTTTGTGTCAGCATGGGAATATAAGGGTGACGATATCAGTGAAGAACAACTGCATAAAGAAGAATTGAAATACGAATTCATCAAAATTGCAGCAAGAAATTACAAATAAGAAGAATTAAAATAATAGTGAAAAAAGCGTCTTATGGCATCTAAATATATTAACATCACTTTAAAAGTTTGGCGTCAAAAAAACACCAATGCTAAAGGTGCAATGGAAACGTATAAACTGGATAATGTTTCTACAGATAGTTCCTTTTTGGAAATGATGGATCAGCTGAATGAGCAATTGATCAATGAACGTAAAGAACCTGTGGCTTTCGATCATGATTGTCGTGAAGGAATTTGTGGAATGTGTTCCATGTATATCAATGGGCGCGCACATGGGCCTGATACAGGAACTACAACGTGTCAGTTACACATGCGGAAATTTAACGATGGGGATACAATTTACATCGAACCATGGAGAGCGAAGGCTTTTCCGGTTGTTAAAGATTTAGTGGTAGACCGCAGTGCCTTTGATCGCATTCAGCAAGCAGGAGGATTTGTATCGGTAAATACCTCAGGACGCACCATGGATGCCAACGCTATACCAGTGCCAAAAGCAGATGCAGATAAAGCATTTGAAGCTGCCGCTTGTATTGGATGTGGAGCCTGTGTGGCTTCATGTAAAAACAGTTCTGCTATGTTATTTGTGGGCGCAAAGGTTTCACAATATGCCTTATTACCTCAAGGTCGCGTAGAGGCAAAAGAACGTGTATTAAACATGGTTAGGCAGATGGATGAAGAAGGATTCGGAAACTGTACAAATACCGGAGCTTGTGAAGTTGAATGTCCGAAAGGAATTTCTATTGAAAATATAGCTAGAATGAATAGAGAGTTTTTAAAAGCTGCACTAACTTCTGAGAAGTAAAACCTTTTATAAATCAATGATTTTGGCCGCATTAGCGGCCTTTTTTGTTTTATCACCAACTATGAATTGCTAAAAATCGTTTTCAAGTTAAAAATTCGTTAATATTTATATTATTTTAGCAAAACAAAAATTTTAACTATGAAAAAAATCTTACTTGCTTTCACATTTATTGGGTCAGCTTTAATGACTCAAGCGCAGGTAATATGTGCAGTGCAATCGCCTGCGAATATTTCCGGCAATTATGACTTTACGTGGGCCGATCCTCCCGGAGGATGGGGAACACCGGACTTTTTAATTCCAGGAACCTTTGTTGAAGACACCCTAATTATGGTGAACGATGGTACGCCAGGAACCAATGCAACTTATGGAAACTTGTTAGCTGAAGAGGGTTGTAATCCTTCTCCTGCAAACGCTTATGCTGGAAAAATTTGTGTAATTAGAAGAAACACATGTGAGTTTGGTAAAAAGGCATTTGAAGCTCAAGCTGCTGGTGCTGTTGCAGTTATTATCGTAAACCGTGATCCTGCTGTTATTGGTATGGGACCTGGTGCTGATGGTGCCAATGTAACCATTCCTGTTGTTATGCTTACAAGTACAGATGGTCAAACGCTTATTGATGAAATGGCGAACGGTCCTGTAGTTTGTCTTATCGGTAACAAAACAGGTTTATTTGCTAATGATGCTGGAATCACAGACGATGCAACATTGATTTCTAAGTCTTCAGGTGTTGCTTCACAGTTGGCTGCGAATGGAACAGAATTTAATTTCGAATTGGGAACACGTGTTTACAACTACGGTCAATTGGCGCAATCGAACGTGACGGTTGTTGCTAATATTGATGGCCCTTCTGGAACATCTGTTTACAACCAAAGTATTTCAGTTGGAAGTATAGCTTCTGGGGATAGTATCGATATTTTCCCTGGTGGTGCTTTCTCTTTCCCTCAGTTTTCATTGCCTACATACGCTCCAGGTAGATATACGTTATCTTACTCGGTTAATTTAGGTATTGCAGACGAATACGATGCGGATAACTCCCTTTCTTCTGATTTTGTAATCAACGACTCTATTTATACGTATGCAACTATTGATGAGGTTACTGGGTTACCTTCTTCTAACAACGGATTCCGTCCATCTACGAACAATGCAACGTTCTCTACGTGTATGGTAATTAGTGATCCAAATGCAAGCCGAATCGGTGTTGCTGGAATTTATTTTCAAGCGTCTACATCTACTGCTTCTGGTGTCCTTTTAACGGGAGAGGAAATTGCTTTAAACCTTTACAAATGGGAGGATGTGTTTACAGATTTGAATGATGCCAATTTAGGATTTACTGCTTTGAACTCTGTGGCATTTGGTTTTTATAACTACACTGCAGATTTGCAAGGAGAAACTGTTTTGGGTGCATTTGATACTCCAGTTGTTCTAGAAGACAATCAGCGTTATTTGGCTTGTGCGCAAACAGTAAATCTTGATGTATATTTAGGACACGATACAAGACAAAACTACGTGTGGAACGAGGCGCTTTATTTACAGCCTTTAACGCCTAATGAAAGTGATGGTACTTATTTTGCTTCTGGTTTTGGAATGGATACCCCATCTGCTGTAGGTATCGCAATTTTCAATGCTTCTGAATTGAATGTAGTTGAAACATCATTTATTGATGGAAAAGCATATCCTAACCCAGCAAACGATAACGTAACAATTGAATTGGCAAGCGAAGGTGCTGCTAACTTAGTAGTTACTGATCTTTCTGGTAAAGTGGTTATGAACAACGCTGTTTCTTTCTTGAATGGAACAACTAAAGTTAATTTAGATGGTTTGGATTCAGGTATGTATGTATTTAACGTAACACTTGAAAACGGAAAAACTTCTCAGTTTAACGTAGTTAAGAAATAAGAATAGTTTAACTATAAACGAAAGGGGCGATGATTAATCGCCCCTTTTTTATTTATACAAAAGTAATTGTATTAAAAATTACAAGTAACACCGAAGGTAAAAGGATAAACATCAATGGTTTTCTCTTTTTCAAATAGAGGAATTAAACTGTAATTGGCAAAAACACCCCAAGTTCCATATCCCATGCGCAATGCGGCATCCAATTTGAACGGATTGAGGCCGAAATCATCCTTCCTTACAACACGTTCTTTCTTACCGTCAATTTTAGAAACTGTAACTGTTTTAGCAGACAGACGTACGCCACCAACTACACCTGCAGCAAGATAAAAGGTGTTTTCGTCATTGTTACTTGTGCAGAATTCCAAAAGCAATGGAATGGTGAAGTAATTCGCTTGCAAACGGTTTTTTGAATATTCGATAACGGAATCCATGACAGCAAAAGTTGTATCGGAATTACTGTTTAAAATATAATTGTCGGCAAAATGATAGGCATTCAAGTTAAAACCGAAACCGGTGGTAATTCCAATATAGTTTTGATAGATTTTGAATTTGTGTTCCATTACATTTAAGTTCCAAACCAATGATTTAGTAATATCGTTTTCCCAATAGGGATAATTTTCGAAATCTCTTTGAAAATTCTCATTCATGAGCGAATTGAAGAATCCTACATCAAATCCTGACCAATGCCCTTTGAATATCTTTTTTTCTTCTTCGGTTGGAGCAGCATCAATCGTGTCATAAGTATAGTTTTCATCTTCGGAATGGTCTACCAGTATCATTTCCATTTTTCCCATGTTAATTTTGGTGGTATCAGATTTAGGCGTTTCTTGCGCAAAAGTTGAAAAAGCATATAGCGCAGAGCATGTGTAAAGAATTTGTTTCATAAAACTAAGAGTTAAGCGTTTGTCTGTTTTAAGACATTTTAACACGAAAAAAGTTACAAATAATTCCTAATCTTCCCAATCGCTTAGAAATTCATCTAGATCGCGCCGATCTTTTTTCGTTGGTTTCCCACTACCATTATCTCGATAGGATTGTTGTGCCAGTTGGTAGGTTCTGTATTTTTCAATTTCCTCATCAGGAGTGCAGTCTAAAAGGTATTCACTAACCAATTTAGCTCCAACGCGTTTATCAAGCAATTGAACCACTTTAAATGAAAAAACAGCGGCATTTTTAGAAATAGAAATTACATCACCAACTTTAATTTCTTTAGATGGCTTTATTGCAAGACCATTTATTTTAATTTTTCCTTTGGAAATCAATTCCGTGGCAATACTGCGTGTTTTAGCAAGCCTTACTGCCCAAACATATTTATCGCAACGTAAGCTCATTTTTTATTTTTTTAGGAAGCCCATCGAAAACGATATCGTATGATATTTTAGTTAAAGCCAATAGCATTTTATCATCAACATCGGTATGGAGATAAATGGTATTCCAATGTTTCTTGTTCATGTGAAAGCCACCTGTTATTCCAGAATAGGATTCTCTTAATTCAACAGCTTCATCAGGATTACATTTGAGGTTTATACCGTCAAACGACTCTGCATCCATAAGGGCAAACATTTTGCCGCCTACTTTGAAAACCAAGGTGTTTGCATCAAAAGGAAACCCTTCGGTGACGTGAGGTAAGCTCAAACAAAACGCTCGGTAATCTTCGAGTGTCATGGAATGCTCATTGTGTATTAATGCAATGCCGGCGCCCAGTCATTTTGACCAAGGGCTTTAAGCATCTTAGTGTGCTCTCCAAGTGCTTTGAAAAATGTCTTGTAAGAATGATAAGGAAGTTGAAACTCTTCCGCTGTTTTTTGCACAATTTCAGCTATTTTCTTGTAATGAACGTGACAAATATTTGGAAATAAATGGTGTTCTACTTGGAAATTCAAACCACCCACATACCATGAAAACAAACGTGATTTTGGCGCATAATTGGCGGTATTGTACAACTGATTTACTGCCCAATCCGCAGTGATGTTTCCAGAGTCATCCGGCATGGGATAATCAGATGTAGGAACAACGTGAGCGGGCTGGAAAATACAGCCTAAAATCAATCCCGCAATATATTGCATAATAACAAATCCAATAATGCTGTACCACCATGCAACAGGACTTAACATGATAGGAAGTGCAATAAAAACAAATCCATAAAAGATTTTAGCAATGATAATTGTCCATATGTGTTTTGTGAACGATATCTTTTGAGTAGCGTACAAGCCCATTTTATTGTAACGAGCTGATTGTTTATAGTCTTTAGAAATGAACCAAACTAACGTCATCAATCCGTAAAAGAACCAAGCATAAATATGTTGAAAACGATGCATATAACGTCTTTTTTCATGAGGTGAAAAACGCATTACTGGACCCGGGTTGATGTCTTCATCATATCCATTTACATTCGTGTAGGTGTGATGTAATATGTTGTGCTGAATGCGCCAATTTACGTCACTGCCACCAAGAAAAAACAGGATTTGTCCAATGCGTTTATTAACGCGGTCACTTTTTGAATAGGCACCATGGTTGGCATCATGCATAACCGATAAACCAAGGCCAGCCATACCAAAACCCATAATAACCCATAGTAAAGTAACAAAAAGATAACTTTCTGCAACCGATAGTAAAAGGGCATAAGGGACAAAGTACATGAGGCACATCACAATGGTTTTAACAACCATATTTGCATTCGCATGTCTCGATATAGCGTTCGTTTTGAAATATTGATTTACACGAGATTTCAGGACTTTATAAAATTCTTCGTTATGATCTTTTGAGAACTGAATGGATTTAAAGCTCATTGAGTTTATTTAATGGTAATTCGTAAATGTACGTATTCAATTCGGTTAATCATTTATTATTGGACAAGTTTAACACGTTGGATGAACTATTTGTTTTAAAATTTAGGTAATAAAAAAAAATGTTTACCTCTAGGATAAATATCTTTAAACAGAATTTGTAATTTGGAACCGCTTAAACGAATCAAAGATGATAGCACCTTTCAACGATGAGTATTTTATGAGGCAAGCGCTTTTGGAAGCGGATAAAGCGCGAGAGAAAGGTGAAGTTCCCATAGGAGCGGTTGTAGTGGCAAACAATCAAATTATAGCCCGAGCTCATAATTTAACGGAACAACTCAATGATGTAACTGCGCATGCAGAAGTGCAAGCCATAACCGCTGCGGCAGATTATTTGGGAGCGAAATACTTAACTGGATGTACGCTTTATGTAACGGTTGAACCTTGTGTCATGTGCGCAGGAGCACTGTATTGGTCACAAATCGACAAGATTGTTTTCGGCACACGAGATGAAAAACGAGGAGCAGGGCGTTACCAAAATGAATTGTATCATCCCAAAACACTCGTTACAAATGGGATTTTAGCCCATGAATGCGGCGAAATAGTGAAGACGTTTTTTATGGAGAAGCGTTGAAACGTTAATGTAATTTAAATTTTTCCCTCATGAAACGACTTCACCTCTGCGATCATACTGTGGTAATACCGGTACCATTTTGTTGCGCCCAATGTTTTGGCTTCGAGATGAATGGGGTGTGAGGCCCAAGTTTTAACTGCATCCATGTCTTTCCAGTAACTAATGAAAGTGCCGCGACCATCGTGCTTCATGCTTTCATACCCCAAATAACCAGGGATTTCTTTGACCAATTCCAGCGTTTGTTCATCGTATGCCGCGTAACCTTCAAGGTCGTCAGATAAGTAATAATTGAAAATTGAGGCTATGAATGGTGCCTCTGGTGGTTTTGAATGGTGCCAGTGTATCATGTTACAAAGATGTCAAAAAAGTAGAGATCCCAAAACTATAATACATGTGATGTTACTTTATCGGTGTATGGTATTTAACTGAAGTATGTTTAAATTTTTGTAGTATGAAAGTATTCTTTTTTGCCTTGTTTTTTGGATGGTTTAATGCAAGCAGCGCCGTTGCGCAAATTTCCTGTGATATGTTTATAAATGGAAAAGCTGCCTCAACACTTTCCAAATCTGAAACCAACGTTATTACTTTGAAAGGAACGGGTTTCGACTCTTTTGAATTGAAAACTCAAGGTGGTATTGAACTTAAAGAAACCGATGAGGGATATGTTGTGACTAAAATTTATGATTATTACGACATGGTCACTTTTCAAATTATTGGTAGAAAAGGAAAATCAAAGGCTGTTTTATCAAACAGGAACATTCAAATAGTTGAATGATTTTAAACATTTTTTTGATAATT
>JBILIM010000273.1:0-3503 GCA_044349985.1 Crocinitomicaceae bacterium | reverse complement strand
GGAGTCGTTTAAGTCCTCATGATAAAAGTCTTTCGGTAAGATGACAGCAGCTGCTACTACAGGCCCTGCGAGGCAACCCCGACCGGCCTCATCGCAACCCGCTTCAATTTTATCCGAAGTAAATGATGAAAAAAGTTGATTCATGAAATCAAAATTGGCAAAAAAATTGTACATTCGATTCCGTTAAATGCAACCATGACAATTAAGTTTCGTCTGGTTTAAAAATTAAAAACTATGAAATCTTTATTTCTTTTCGCGCTCTTTACGCTTTCTTTTTCAATCTTTGGTATTTCACAAGATGCTGCAACAACAGTAAAAACCTTGTCCGCAGAAGAAGTCATAGAAGGAAAAAATACAGGGCTATTCACTTTCGTTTACCCGGAAGGTACCAATGCTGATGTTATTGATGAGGTTTCTCAGTATTATGTGCAATACTTTACCGTTGAATATGATGTAAAAACCACAACAGCGATGGTTAAAATGATTACCAATGATGCTATGAGTAGAAGGATTATTACCCGCTTTCTTACAGCCAGCGGAATGCAACACGTTCTTGTAGGTGATAAACTCTACGATACACAAGAATTTTACGATAATTTGCTTGCAGATTAAAATGAAGTCGCTAAAAGCGACTTTTTTTATGTTCAATTGTTGACTCAAATAATTTAAATAGATGATTAGAGTTTTATCCTTGTCAATACTCGCATTAGCGATGTTTTCGTGTGCTACAGTTAAAGAGGTTAATGGTAATTCCAAAGAATTACTCGGAAAAAGTTACGGCCCAGTTTCAATTGAAGTCGCTAACGCGTTGGATCTCACCAAAATGCTTCAAACGTTTGAAGGACAAAACGAACCCATGGAATTTACATTTAAAGCACCTATTAATCAGGTGTGCATGAAAGCTGGATGTTGGGTAAATATTGATAAAGGAAACGGTGAAACGTTTATGGTACGTTTTAAAGACCATTTTACCATACCTATAGATACCAAAATTGGAACTGAAGCATACATGCATGGTACCGCCTATTGGGATGAGGTATCCGTTGAAATGTTGAAGCATTTTGCCGAAGATGCCGGTAAGTCAGAAGAGGAGATCGCCAAGATTACAGAACCTCAACATGTTATGAGTTTTGAAGCAGATGGAATTGTTTTAGTTAAATAGTTACTTTATTTAAATTAAGTGGCTAAATACATCGATATCAATACATTTCTTGTACTTTCAAAAAATTCAACTGTAATTGATGTCAGAAGTGAAGATGAATATGCATCAGGTCGTATTCCAACTGCTGTTAACATTCCAATTTTATCGAATCAGGAACGTGTTGCGGTGGGAACATTATTTAAGCAACACGGCAAACAGAAAGCAGTTTTAAAAGGCTTAGAATTAAGCGGGCCTTTTTTGGCTGATAGACTTAAAACAGCGGTGAAACAAATAGGAGAATCCGATCCATTAGTGCATTGCTGGAGGGGAGGAATGCGAAGTTCTTTTTTTTCATATTTGCTCGAATTTTATGGATATAAACCAAAAGTTCTCAATGGCGGTTATAAAGCATACAGGCAATTTTTGCTCAATTATTTCGAAACAACATTCCAGTTCAAAGTTCTGGGTGGAAAAACAGGATTAAATAAAACCAAGGTACTCCATTTGATGAAAGAAATGGGACATCAGGTCATTGATCTTGAGGGCTTGGCAAATCATAAAGGATCAGCCTTTGGGGGAATTGGTTTGGGTAAGCAACCCACTCAAGAACAATTTGAAAATAATTTATTTTACGAGTTATATCAATTAGATAGTAAGCGCCCCATTTGGATTGAAAATGAAAACAGAACGATAGGGGATAAAGTGATTCCCGCGTCAATTTGGAATCAAATGATGGAATCCGATCTTGTAATTTTGGATGACACTTATCCGAACAGGCTCAAAACCATAGTGGCAGATTATGGTAAGCTCAATATCGAGGATTTGAAACAGGCCTTTGAAAAAATAAACAGACGTATCGGACCTCAGTATTATAAGTCTGCAATTCAAGATTTAGAAACAGGAAATATCGAAGGGGCTTTTCATTATGCATTAAACTACTACGATAAATCCTACGAATTCAATCTAAAAAAGAAAGGACGCTTGCCAAAATATACGATTGATGCTCAAAATAAAAGCTTAATCCAAATTGTTGAGTCGTTAACAAGTCTTTTATAATTATATATGCGTTTAACACAGTTTACTAAAGGTGGAGGTTGTGGCTGTAAATTACCGCCGGATAAACTTTCGAAAATATTGGAAGGGTTTAAAACCAATTCGAACTTCGGACTTATTGAAGGGAATGAAAATTTTGACGATGCTGCTGTTATTTCAATTTCGGAGAGTGAATATTTGGTTTCAACCACCGATTTCTTTACACCCATCGTTGATAATCCAAAGGATTTTGGAAGGATTGCAGCTGCAAATGCAATAAGCGATGTATATGCCATGGGAGGAACTCCAATTATGGCAATGAGTATCTTGGCCTGGCCTATAGATTTGTTGGATGAATCTATTGCAGCTCAGGTTTTGAACGGTGCTACGGAAATTTGCAATCAGGCTGCAATTGCAATTGGAGGTGGACATTCAATCACCAATTCAGAACCTGTATTTGGCTTATCTGTAATTGGTCGTGTGAAAAAGGAAAATTTGAAAAGAAACCATACTGCACAAAAGGGGGATGTTATCGTCCTAACAAAACCCATAGGTTCTGGTATTTTATCTGCCGCCCTGAAAAGAGATTTGTTAGATGAAGCAGCTCAGAAATACCTGGTTTCGCAATTGACGACTTTAAACAGTTTCGGAGAAAAAGTTGCGCAGCTTGATGGGGTGCATGCAATGACCGATATAACAGGTTTCGGACTATTGGGCCATTTGAATGAAATGCTAAAAAAGAACCAACTTTCAGCAAGCATAGAATACAAGAACATTCCTTTATATGATGGTGTGGAATCATTCGCAAAACAATTTGTTTATCCGGATAACACCATGCGAAATTGGAATACTTATAAAGACAGCGTTGAAGGAATTACCGGAACATCCTTGCTTACCTTATGCGATCCGCAAACCAACGGCGGTTTACTTATGGCTGTTGCACCAGATTCAATACAGTCGCTCGAAAAAATAGCATCTCAAAATAATCAAGAAATTTTTGTCATTGGTGAAATTGCGAGTTCAGGCAAAACGTATATAACGTTAGTTGAATAATATTCTGTTTCTTTTATTTCTTTTTTTCATCGAGTACAGTCCTTTAGCTGTTTGAGCGGAGTCTTTTCGGCAGTTTGAGCGAAGTCCTTTCGGCTGTTTGAGCGGAGTCGAAAACAGCCGTTATAGCTCATCGAGCGCAGTCTTTTAGGCTCATCGAGCGGCTTGTGATGAGCTTGCCGAATCAAGTCGAGATGAGCCTTCCGAATCAATTCGAGTGACACAATGTATCGTTTAAGAGCTGTTTAAGCGCAGTCGAAAACTGCTTCATATAAAACAA
>JBILIM010000272.1:0-3515 GCA_044349985.1 Crocinitomicaceae bacterium | reverse complement strand
CCACAACTACTGCAGCTGCAGAAGTACCGATTAGCACTTTTTTAATAAGCACTTTTCCAACACTTACTGCCTGGTTAGAAGGAATTTTTTTCGATAGCGAAGACCATAAATCAGCATTTACATTTGATTCCAAATGTTCCAATTTATCTTTAAACAGATCTTTTATAAAATCGTTATCTTCCATTATTCATTTTTTCCAATCGTTCTTTTAAATAAGCCCTTGCCCTCGCGTATTGTGATTTTGATGTGTTTTCGCTAATTCCCAAATTATCAGCAATTTCAGCATGTGAGTAGCCTTCAATTGCGAATAAATTAAAAATCATTTTATAACCATTCGGCATCGCTTGGATCATTTTCATTAAATCTTCTGCGACCAGTTTTTCAAAAGAAAAGTCATCTGAATTCAATTTATAACCAACATCATCAAGAGAAGAATTATTGTTAAACTTTAAATCTTTCCTGATTTGATCAAGGGCTGTATTCACCATTATTCTTCTGATCCAACCTTCTAATGATCCTTCGCCTTTGTAATCTTTTAACTTAAAAAAGACTTTTACGAAACCGTCTTGCAACACATCCTCAGCTTGTTCGGTACTTTTTGAATACCGCAGACAAACTGTCATCATTTTACGGGCAAACTTATCAAACAACTCGCGTTGAGCTCTAGCATTACCTTTAATACACTCAGAAACCAATAATGCTTCATCCATATCAACACGTGTACTCAAGACTGTTTTTCTTAAAATTTGGTTGCATCCAGGATAAAATTAATCTGAAAAAAACTAATTTAGGCCAATAGATTACGCAATTTGAAAAAACAGCTTTTTCTTTTCACCCTGATATTGGTATCAATGCATAGCTTATCAACATGTTGGGGGCAACTAAAATCAGGCAAATGGATCGGCAGACTTGAACTTCAAACCGATTTGTTTCTTCCTTTTGATTTTGAAAGAGTTGAAGGTGTCGATAAGCCCTATTACATTCATAACGGCACAGAATCGATTTCAATGGATATTGTTTTAGAAACGGAAGATTCTTTGATTCTTACCTTTCCAAATTTCAAATCCAATCTGTTCTTAACAAAACAAAATAACCAAACGCTTTGTGGTTATTGGTTAAATTACAATAAAGGTTCTGACTACAAAATACCATGCATAATTCGCTATGAAAATAAAAAAACTCAAATAAACTATTCAAAATCAACGGTTTTCAATTCAAAACACGTATTACCAGAAAAATGGGAAGTAACTTTTGATGATGGAAGTGGATCTACGGATAAAGCTATAGGTTTATTCCATCAAGATAAACAGAAAAAACTCAGCGGAACCTTCGCAACAGAAACCGGAGATTATAGGTTTTTAACAGGTCATTTATTTAAAGACAGTTTATTATTATCTTGTTTTGATGGTGCACATGCTTATTTATTTCTGGCAAAATTCAAGAATTCAACAACTGTAGAAGGTTCATTTTACATTGGAAAACACTGGTCAACAAAATGGTCTGGACTCGTAAATGAAACGTTTGAATTGAATCATCCTGATTCAATAACTTACCTAGTAGATACTTCAGAATTTAAATTTTCAAGTTATCATTTAGACTCCACCCTTTTTAACTTTTCAGCATCAGAAAACAATAATCAAGTAACCCTAATTCAACTAATGGGGACTTGGTGTCCTAACTGTATGGATGAAAGCCGTTATCTACAAGAATTATATGCTAAATATCATAGCGAAGGTTTGAATATAATAGCTGTAGCTTATGAAATTGAAAATTCGTTTTCAAATTACAAACAGAACATTGAGCGGTTCAAAAATAAAAATGAGATTGAATACCTTTTTACTGTTGGAGGAAAAGCATCTAAAGTTTTAGCTTCACAACAGTTTCCATATCTTAATAAAATTAGCGCTTTTCCTACTTCAATAATCATTGATAAAAAGGGAAATATTCGAAGAATACATACCGGTTTTTATGGACCTAGTACAGGTATCTATTATGAAAATTATACTGAAAAAATGGAAAACTTAATCCTTCAATTACTTTCAGAATAATCTAAATTAACAAGGTATTTTATCGATTCTGTTTTGGTGCCTTCCACCTTCAAAAGAAGTTGTTAAAAAAGTATCCACGATATCATAAGCTTCTTCATCTGAAATGAATCGGGCTGGTAAAGCCAAAATATTTGCATTGTTATGTTGCCTTGCTAATGCTGCTATTTCTTTATTCCAACATAAAGCGCTTCGAATTCCTTGATGTTTGTTTGCAGTCATGTTTATTCCATTTCCAGAACCACAAATTAATATTCCTAAAACACCCGATTCTTTTTCTACCATATCAGCCACTGGGTGACCAAAATCAGGATAATCAATACTGTCTTCAGAATGGCAACCGAAATCTTTTAAGGTAAATCCTTTTTGTTCTAGATAAATTTTTATTTTTTCTTTCAATTGAAATCCTGCATGATCAGCACCGATAGGTATAATTTTCATAATATTAGTTTCTGTTTTAGTTCAAACTTAAACACAATTTGTACCTTAAAAAGGTTTATAAACTGTTTATAAAATGTGAAATTATAATTTTGTTTTTAGCTTTCTGTTTTGCTTGTTAAATATTTTCAAATAAACCGTTTTTTAAAACCTTTCTTTTACAGATTATATGAATAGATTATAAACAATACTCATTTTTAATAAGCGTGTTTATAAAAAACCTTATTTTTTTTTTGAGTAGTGTTAAAAAGATTATAAATCGCATATTTTGCAGGGAATAAGCAGTTAAATAACTTGTTAAAAACATCTGTAAAACGAATGATAAGATTAAAAAAATCTACTAATTGAGAGTTTTGAACATATTAACAGCCTTAATAAAGAAATAATAAAATCTTTAAAAGATATTAATTTATAAATATATTGTTTGTTCAGAACTGTAGTTCCTTACTGAACTGCAATACTGGTTTTGTAACGAAATTTTTAATTATATTTGAGAAGACCTAATTGCGTAAAATAATGTTGAAACAGAATATTCTTATTGTAGAAGATGAATCCATCATTGCAAAGGATATTCAACAAACATTAAACAGATTAGGTTATCATGTCGTGGGAATAGCATCATCAGGTGAAAAAGCCATTCAATTGATACAAACACAGCATACGGATCTGGTACTAATGGATATCATGTTGAAAGGTGAAATGACAGGTATTGATGTTGCAAAAGTCATAAAAGATAAATACAGTATTCCAATAATTTATTTAACCGCCTATGCTGATGAAGCTACCATATCAAATGCGAAATATACTGAACCGTTTGGTTACATCATAAAACCATTCAAAGAAGTTGATGTCCAAACAGCTATAGAAATAGCGTTATATAAACATTCGAAACAGCAAGAAATTGAGCGTGAGCGTAACTTTTTATTTTCAATAGTAGAACAAAGAGAAGGTCAACACGATTTTATCTTCATTAAATCAGGAGGAAAGCAAACCAAATTAAAAACCAAGGACATTCTCTTCATCGAAGCGTTG
>JBILIM010000271.1:0-3534 GCA_044349985.1 Crocinitomicaceae bacterium | reverse complement strand
TTCGATTTTATTTGTATTGAAAAGGGATTCAATATGTTTTATCCTTTTTTCCATTTCGAAAAAACTATATTTCGTGCTGTTTTCACCAATAGCAATATAAATTTTATCGAAGTAATTTACTGCACGATTCACGATTGCTTCATGTCCTTTTGTAAAAGGATCGAAAGATCCTGGGAAAACTGCTTTCATATACTATTCCGTTTCGAATTTGAAAAAACTAAAAATAACATTTCCGAAACTTCTTTCAAATTGGAAATAATTCAAATCTTTTAGATTCGTTTTTTTTCCATGCTCAATGATGAGAAGTCCATTTTTATGCAGTATACTTTTTTCGAATATTAATTGGTGCACTTGTTTATGAATGTCGAGCTCATAGGGTGGATCACAAAAAACAATATCGTATGAATTCGAACACGAGTTCAAATATTTAAGAATGTCATCTTTCAAGGTATAGATTTGGTTTTCAATACCAAATTCAATAGCAACTTTGCGAATATGTTTAACACTAAAGAAATTACTATCCACACAAGTTACATTTTTCGCATCTCGAGAAATAAATTCGAATGAAATGTTTCCTGTACCTGAACATAAATCAAGAATTATTTTATCCTCAAGTTCAATTTGATTTTCTAAAATATTGAATAAACCCTCCTTCGCGAAATCAGTTGTGGGTCTAGAAGGAAACCCTTTTGGCACTCCAATTCTTCGTGATTTTAACTTGCCTCTTATTATACGCAAAACTTATGGGAGTTTATTAAAAAATTTGAATCGGTAATTATTGACTTTTTTTGAAATTCTGAAAATCGATGAAGTTTATCTTCAACTTCCTTAATTAAATCCGATGAAGAACCAACGCCATTGCATATTTCAATTTGAATTTCAGAACCAAACCAATCCTTTTGCTGCAAAACAAATACAAAGTGATAAATGACATCGTCACTGTTTTGATAATCAAAAGTTGAATAGAATTGAAGTTTGTTTTCCTTCACAATCGTAAGTCCAAAATAAGTGTCGTGAATGCTTAACAATGCCCTTAATTTAAAACTACCAGTTGCAAAAAGTCCTCGTATAATAACTGAACCTTCTTGCTGAATAACAGCTCTAGGGAATTTTAAAACAAAATAAGATTTAACCCACAATGGTATTTCAAAAATATTAACTATTGATTGTTCTGGAAGTCGATTATAATCGATGGTGTTCGAATCAAAATTCTTTCCGTAACAAAGTGCAAATATCGAGGTGGGTGAGGATTCCGTAAAAATATTACCTGGAACCAATGTAGTGCGAAAGCAGGACCACGAAATGGTACATTCGCTCAATTCAGACATTTTTATTCCATGGTTTTGGAAGAATGCATTCAGATCTTCTTTAATAGCACTATCCGTTAAATTTGAAAATCGAAATTCTTGATTGGTAAGAGCAGGTTCACCTGGTTTTCCAAATCGAATTCCGTTTGCTGATATATCTAGTGCCAGATGCATGGAGTAATTTATTGTAACAAATTTAATAAAACTCAGTGATTAAATTGCGGTGCGCTTATCTAAGTAGATTAAGGTGTCCCTTAAGTTCCTTTGTTTGGTCCAAGTTTTCAGTGAATTCAATTTTATAAGAATAAGTTCCTTCCTTACAAATTTTAGTTTTGTAGCTACCATCCCAACCAATATTTGGGTCAAAGGATTCGAATACTTCTTCTCCCCAACGATTAAATATGGAAATATGATAATAATACAATGTTTGGGTAGCACTAAAAATGGGTTTGAACTCATTATTGAACTCATTACCGTCTGGTGTGAAGGTATTCGGAATATAAAAAGCGAAATCGTCAAGAATACTTATTACACCAAATGCTTGTGAAACGCAACCTTCACCTGAATAGGCTGTTAGTATAACCTCATAATCTCCTTCTTCAGAGGGCAGGGTATAGGGTATTTCGTCGTTATTGTTTGTAAAAACATCATTTCCAATCGACCATTCGAATTCGTTTCCGCCTATACTCAAATTGGTAAGGGTAACTGATGAGGCATTTACAGTGGGATTTATTGGACTGTATGAAAATGAAGCTTCAGGAACCTGATAAACTGTAACGAAGCATTCAACAGGCGCTGATTCACAATTATTGACGTCTGTACCGGTCAACGTATAAATTGTTGATTGCTGTGGATAAACGACAGCATAGCCATTCGCATTCAAAGTTACATTAGGAATCCAATTATAATTTAACGCTCCAGTTGGTTCTAAAACCAATTCTTCACCTATACATATGGATGTATCATTTATTGAAACAATGGGTAAAGGATGAACCTCTAAAACAAGTGTTGAAAGTGAATCACAACCATTTGTTGCTAACAAACTTACCGTATAATTTCCCGATTGGTTGTATGTATTATTATTAAAAGTAAAAGTTTCTCCTGCGCATATCTCAGCGCTTATTACGCTTTCAGGAATCGTAAAAACAGAAATGACCACCGTGTCTTGCGTCAAGCAGTTGTTTTGGTCAATCACCGTAACCCCAACTGTATCAGACTGATTCACTTGAATACTTGCTGAAGTTGCACCGTTACTCCATATCGGATTCGAAAACGAATTACCTACTGATAGGGTTGCGGATGCATTTGGGCATATTTCAATATCGGGTCCCAAAGAAAAATTAGTTGAAAAATTACCTATGTAAATTGAGTCACGAACCAAACCACAACCCGCACTAACTTCTAACCAATAATACCCTAGCGAGGCTACATTGATTGTGGCATTTGTTGATCCGTTACTCCATAAATAACTTGAATAAGATGTATTCGAAGTGATAATTACATTCTCCCCTGGACAAACGGTTATATCTGGGCCTAAATCCGGAGGCGTTCCTGCACTTGGAATTTGGTAGTTGAACAACAATTGGCCATTTTGGCCTGCAGCCGCATTGTGCGGTGTCCCTGAGCAGGGTGTACCTGTATGTAGAATTGTTCCTGGAGATCCTCCAGAAACCAAAGTGTTTACATTTGCCGGAACCGCAGCATTGCCAAAAACTACAGTACCGCCTCCACCGCCGCCACCAGGGCCATGGCAGGCACTTGACCACAACGTACTAAAAATATTTCCTCCATTTCCTCCGGTTACATCAATAGTTAAATTAGAATTGACGTTTGCATTGGTAATATAAACAGTGCCTCCTGCGCCACCACCACCGGCGCCCTCAGAATCTGAACTTGCATTTACATCCATTCCATTTGCAAAAACTGAAAAATTGTTGCCGTTTATGGTTGGACAGATGATGAAAACGATACCACCTCCATCTGAGCCATTGGTTGCATTGAGTCCATTATCGCGGTAACCGCCGCCGCCTCCACCGCCAAGAAATGCCTTCCAACCTGCAAAATTTAAACCAGTACCACCTATGCCATAACTGAAATTAGGTGCGCATGAACCTGAAAATTCACTGCCACCTCTTCCTCCAGATCCACCATTTCCTCCACCTCCAGCTCCCGGATTACCCGAATTAGATCCCCCGCCACCATTTGCTAAGGGCGCTCGATTGGCTTC
>JBILIM010000270.1:0-3557 GCA_044349985.1 Crocinitomicaceae bacterium | reverse complement strand
CGGTTGAACGGTTAAGTTCGGACTAAAAGTAAAATTTAATAATGCTTGTGCGGAGGTGCTTTCTAGAGGCTCATTAAATAAAACATCTACCGCTTGAGCACCCATTGGGGTTACAGCAACCAATTGCGGTGGTGTAACATCTAAAATAATCGGTCCTACATAAATAGCATCTAAAAAATGTTTTTGAAAAAAGCTAGCTGTAGATTGTGTAATTGCAATTCCAAAAAAACTGCTTGAATTGAACGATAAATCATTAACGACTCCTTCTTGAAAATAGGAGTTCCCTGTTCCTGTGTTGTCTCTTTCCAGTTTCCAATCACCAGCGATCGTTTTGGTCACTTTTATCTTGAATTGATTCGCAGAAAAATTGGTAATTCCATCCGCCCCATCGATAATTTTAGTATTCGTTCCGTTTAGCTTTTTAAATAATGAAATTTCATCTGTTGTTCCTCCAATTCGAACAAAATACCCTGATAAGGTTGGACTAAGTAAATTGGAATTATCTGCCATCAAGAAAACATCCACATAGTTGGCACTGGAGGTGTTGAACTGTAGATTCGTGAAAAACTCCCATTGTCCTTCTGTTGCTGTTGTTGAAGGCGTGGAGAGATAATATGTACTGTTCGTAAGGAGCTTATTGGAACGCAACCTTTTATTTCCAGATACATCTACAATAGTAAAGACGCTATCATCCCCGGACCAAGAAGGTGAATTCGTAAAATCACCATCAGAAAAATCATCATTTAGTTGAGCTATCAACGGAATGGAAATGGTTAAAAAAATGCTTGCTAAAAAGTACCTCATCACGATTTTTCTGACTTTAAATATAGTAATTTTGACTTTATTTAAATACGTAATAAAGATGAAGATAGCTGTAGTTGGAGCGACAGGAATGGTTGGTCAGGTTATGTTAGAGGTTTTAAAAGAACGGGCATTCCCTGTTTCAGAGTTGATTCTAGTGGCGTCTGAAAAATCAGTTGGTCAAACCATTATTTTCAACGAAAAAGAATATTCAGTTGTAGGCTTATCAACAGCTGTAGAAATGAAACCGGATGTGGCTTTATTTTCTGCAGGTGGAGATACATCACTTGAATGGGCACCAAAATTTGCGGCTGCGGGAACCGTTGTAATTGACAATTCCTCAGCATGGCGGATGCATTTGGATAAAAAGCTAATCGTTCCCGAAATTAACGGGCATCTATTAACTTCTGAAGATAAAATCATAGCCAATCCGAATTGCAGTACGATACAACTTGTAATGGTTTTAGCCCCATTACATAAAAATTTTAAGGTTAAAAGAGTAATCGTATCAACCTATCAATCCATTACAGGTACTGGGGTAAAGGCTGTGCAGCAAATGGAAAACGAAAGAAATGGTGTTGAAGGTGAAATGGCATACGCTTACGAAATCGACAAAAACTGTATTCCTCAATGCGATATGTTTCTTGAAAATGGTTATACCAAAGAAGAAATGAAACTCACCAATGAAACACGTAAAATATTGGATCCTACAATAAATGTGACGGCAACGGCCGTGCGCGTACCTGTAGTTGGCGGTCATTCTGAGGCAGTCAATATTGAATTTGAAAACGATTTTAGCCTAGAGGCTATTCGAAGTATTTTATCCGTTGAAAAAGGGATTACTTTACAAGACGATCCTTCTCTTTTCTCCTATCCTATGCCAAAATATGCATCAGGAAAGGACGATGTTTTTGTTGGAAGAATACGCAGGGATGAAACGCAATCTAGCTCGTTAAACCTATGGATAGTTGCAGATAATTTGCGAAAAGGTGCAGCAACTAATGCAGTCCAAATTGCTGAATATCTATTGGAAAATAAATTGGTGTAAAGAATCAATCTTCATGTCCCATTAGGGCATATACGGAAAATGATGACAACCAATGGTCAATATCATAATTTCCTTTTCCAATACTTTCTTGTGCGTAATTCCACATTTCATTCATTGCATTGACCCATTCAGTTTTTATTTCAGGAGACAATGTGTTTTCGGGTAGCGTTTTTAAAATACCATTCAAACACCAAATTCTATTCAAGTGAAATCCGTCGAAATGTGCCTCAAAGCCATCGTGTTTTTTTACTTTTTTGACTTTTAAGGGCAACTTAACCTTTTCGGCAACGAATAAATCGGGCGCAACCCGATATAACCAATTTAAGTATTTCTTTTCCGGCATTACTTTCCTCATGAGATCGGCAACCAAGAGACCCGCTGACATGAAATCATAAGATTCTAAATACGGTTCTTTCTCAAGTGCAATAGTTGGAATTTCTGCATAATACTTCATTGAAGCCTTTTGTACGGTTTTCTTCAGTTTTTTGTTAGCTGCATGAACCGCATAATCGTATGCAAATGACAAACCCATTGCAGGACTATCGTGGGAACCCGACAATTCTACCTCATCAATTAACGGCCATACAGCTGTGTGAACTTCGGCTACATAATCAGCAAGAGGCTGGAGGTTCTTAAGCCACTGCTGCGCATCTGCATCTTCAGGCCATCGAATCAATTCATCTGTTAACTTCAGTAACCAAGATTGCCCGTATGGAAATTCAAACAATCCTTCTTCATTTGACGAAACGAACTCGAGTTCTTCCAATATATTTTCTGCGTTAAAACTTTCGTTTAGGCGTTTTCTTATTTCCGCAGCTTCGGGAATTCCAGGGAATTCTTTCAACAATTTAACTAAGCACCAATGATTGTGAACGCTGCTGTGCCAATCATAACAACCATGAAAAGATGGCCAATAATCTTTTGGATTTCCTTCCCGCTGGGTATCGTAATAGCGATAATAAAAATGGCTATCCGTTCTGCCTATACAATCAAGTGAAAGGTTAGCAAAATAAGAAGCACCTGTTTCTGATAATTGATACCTTCCATCTTGAATTGGTTTAACCAAGGAGTCTTGTGCAGTTATCGATGAGGAAAGCGTTGTTAAAATCAGTACAATAGAAGTTTTTAAAATACCTTTCATTTGAATTGCTTATTTACTGTTTGTTTCTGAAATATAAATTTGAAATTGCACCAAATCTTTATTCTGAAAAATCTAAATAAAACCGAAAGTAATCAAAAGACATAAGCGAATAATAATTTCACGCAACCAGGTTTGATTACTTTAAATTTAACAACAATTTTTACAGAGAAACTAAAAAAACAATCTGGATCTCTTTATAAGTGAAGGTCTGAATTCATCGAGTTTTTCAGAAATTCCTGACGCAATCATTTTTTGGGTAAATTTCTCTATGCCTTTTCGCTGTTTGTATTCAAATTCTTTTTCGAATAAAGGTATGATGGAATAAAAGTTTACTTCTGCATTGAATTTTTTAATCTCCGAAAACTCATCATGCATTAAAATAGGATTGGAAAAAACAAAGTACTCCTGCTTCATTGTTGGGGATAAGGGCAGTTTATCTGCACCACATTTCAATGTATGACCTGCTCCAAGCCAAATGTCATTTGATTTGACGTAATTAACTATTAATTCAAGCCAGTTTATGACCCAATTACCTTCAGCATTCAGGTCGCTTAACAAGTCCCAGTA
>JBILIM010000014.1:0-13282 GCA_044349985.1 Crocinitomicaceae bacterium | reverse complement strand
TTTCGTTTTTTCTTTCTCTTTTACTTAATGCACAAACAGGCCCCATTAACGGTTTAAAAGAGTCAACACCCCAATTGATAGCTTTAAAGAATGCAAAAATTATCATCAGCCCAGAAAAAACGATAGAAAACGCAACGCTTCTTTTACAAGGGGATAGTATTATAGACGTCGGTCAGCTTCTATTTATACCTAACGAAGCACTCGTAATTGATTGTTCAGGTAAAACCATTTTGGCTTCATTCATTGAAACATGGTCATCGGTTGGATTGCCGGCTGTTGAATCAAAACCTTGGAGCCCTTTTCCGCAAATGGAATCCTCAAAAAGTGGCGCTTACAGTTGGAATGAGGCCATTCGACCAGAAACAAATGCTGGAGCAGTATTTCAAACGGATTTCACATCCAATGAACAGATGATGAAGTATGGTTTCGGTCTGGCTGTCAGTCACGTACAAGATGGTATTGCAAGAGGAACAGGTGTTTTGACAGCGCTCGGTTCCGGAACTCCGAATGCCTTAATTATCAAAGATAAGATTGCTCAATTTTATGCTTTTGACAAAGGAACAAGCCATCAATCCTATCCATCCTCACAAATGGGGGAGATCGCGTTACTGCGTCAAACATTTTACGATATGCTTTGGTATCGTTCCACATCGAAAAGGGATACCGATTTGTCTTTAGATGCGCTTTCGAATACCATTGATTTACCTTTTATTTTCAAAACAGAGGACAAATGGGAAATTTTAAGAGCCGAAAAAATTGCTAACGAATTTGGCTTTAAGTTCAACTATTTTGGATCAGGAAATGAGTATGAGGCACTCGAATCGTTGAAAAATTTTAAAGGTCACGTTGTGCTACCTATTAATTTTCCGGCTCCTTTTGATGTTAAAGATCCTTATATAGCGCGTCAGGTTGCACTTGCAGATCTAAAACATTGGGAACTTGCACCTACCAATCCATCAGCTTTGCTGGAAAAAGATATTTCTGTGTGCATCTCTTCACATGGGCAAAAAGATCCTGACGGTTTTTGGCAGAATATTTACAGGGCCATGAATGCGGGATTAACGGCTCAGGATGCAATTGCTTCCCTAACGGTTGAACCGGCTAAAATGCTTGGTGTAACATCAATATTAGGAACTTTAGAAAAAGGTAAAAAAGCATGCCTAAGTATTTATGATTCCAATCCATTCGAAGGTCCTGCTGTATTGAACGAGTCCTGGATTTTAGGCTCGCGTTACATCCACACTTCAAGTGATACAAAAAAAATCGCTGGGAAGTATTCCGTTCAAATTGAGAACACCGCATTAACCCTCCAAATTGAAGAAAACAATAGGGCTCTATCTGCCAAAATTTTACAAATAAATGAAACGAAAACAGGCAAGAAGGTAACGAAGGATACTACTGCAATCAACGCTTACATTAGCATGATGGGAGACGACATCACTTTGCAATTTGTTTCAAGTGATAAAGATTTAAAAGGAAACGTTAGTTTACACGGAAAGGCAAAAGCCAATTATTCAATTTTTGAAGGTGATGGACTTTTGGCAAATGGAAAATGGGTGTATTGGATGGCCATCAAAAACGAAAAAGCAGATGCACAAGCTGAAGAAGAAAAGACAACTGAGCCAAACGAAGCCAGTTTGTGGTTTCCGAATATGGCTTATGGCTTCAAAGAAAATGAACTACCTGAACAAGAAACCATTGTTATTAAAAACGCCACGGTATGGACCAATGCTTCTACAGGCATAATTGAAAATGCAACGGTTATGGTCGTGGATGGTAAAATAAGCTCCGTTGGCACTGGAAATTTTTCATACCCGTTTAACGCCAAAATAATTGATGCTTCAGGTAAGCATTTAACCAGTGGAATCATAGATGAGCATTCGCATATTGCCATTTCGAATGGCGTAAATGAAGGTGGACAATCGGTTTCGGCCGAAGTGAATATCGGAGACGTGGTTGATCCTGAAGATATTTCTATTTACCGTCAGCTTGCTGGAGGCGTAACAGCTGCACAACTTCTACATGGCTCTGCAAATCCTATTGGAGGTCAGTCTGCACTTATTAAATTAAAATGGGGAGTCAATGCTGATGAAATGCTTATCGATAATGCCCCCAAATTTATTAAGTGTGCATTAGGTGAGAATGTGAAACAAGCCAACTGGGGCGACTACGCAACAGTACGTTTTCCACAGACTAGAATGGGCGTAGAGCAAGTGTTTTTGGATGGGTTCAATAGAGCATTAGCTTATGAAAAAGAATGGGAAGCCTACAAGACCGCAAAAAATGGCAGTATCGAAAAACCAAGGAAAGATTTGGAATTGGATGTTTTATTGGAAATTTTGAAATCGCAAAGGTTCATCACGTGTCATTCATACGTGCAATCTGAAATAAACATGCTCATGCATTTGGCCGATTCATTTGGATTCAAAGTGAATACCTTCACGCATATTTTAGAGGGTTACAAGCTTGCTGATAAAATGCTGCAACACGGGGTTGGTGCCTCCACTTTTTCCGATTGGTGGGCTTACAAGTTTGAGGTAAATGATGCGATACCTTATAATGCCTCTTTGATGAATGAGCAAGGCTTGGTGGTCGCCATAAATTCTGATGATGCTGAAATGGGAAGACGCCTGAATCAAGAGGCGGCCAAAGGAATAAAATATGGTGGAATGTCTGAGGAAGATGCTTGGAAAATGGTGACCTTGAATCCTGCTAAATTGCTACATCTCGATGATAGAATGGGAAGTATTGAAACAGGAAAAGATGCTGATTTAGTGCTTTGGTCGGACAATCCTTTAAGTATTGAAGCAAAAGTGGAAGTTACAATGGTTGATGGCACGATATATTACGATGCTATAAAAGATCTTGAAATGCAGAAACGTATTACTAGTGAAAAAGCGCGAATTATTGGTAAAATGATAGCCTCAATTGATAGCGGAGAAAAAACAATCCCATACAAAGTAAAAAAATCTAAGCACTTCCATTGCGATACGCTTGGTGAGGAAGGGGTAACCACTGAAAATACACATTGATTATGAGAATATTTATTGCAACATTTATTCTTTTTTGTGGACATCAAACGATGGCTCAAAGAACATTGCTTACAAACGGCTATTTACATGTGGGTAATGGAGATGTGATACAAACGGCATTAATTGGAATAGAAGCCAACGAAATTATTTTGGTGAAAAATTCTTTGGCATATCCTTATGATGAAACCGAATGGGATACCATAATCGACTTAAGTGGTCAGCATATTTATCCCGGATTTATTGCGCCTAACGCTACCTTGGGTTTAACTGAAATCGATGCGATACGAGCAACACGCGATTATTACGAAGTCGGACAATACAACCCGCATGTGCGTTCACAAATTGCATATAATGTAGAATCGAAGGTTATCAGTACAGTAAAGACAAACGGCTTGCTTCTGACTCAGGCAACACCGCGCGGGGGAGTGATTTCAGGAACGTCTTCCGTAATGGCAACAGACGGCTGGAATTGGGAGGACGCAACGATTCAAGCAGATGATGGCATTCATGTAAATTGGCCAGATGCCATACAGTCTGATTATGAAACCGATCAAGTGGTAAAGAAAAAAAGTGCTGCTGAATACACAGACCAAACGTTAGAATTGTATCAGTTTTTTGAGTTGGCAAAAACCTATGCTTATGCCGGAACGGATAGAATTAAAGACACGCGACTGGAAGCAATGTCGGCATGTTTTAAAGCTGAAAAACGGGTATACTTTCATGCCAACGAATTGCAACAATTAATTGACGTTATTGAATTCGCACAACACTTCGAATTGCCATTTCCTGTCATTGTCGGTGGTTATGATAGCTATTTGGTAGGACAACGATTGGTAGATGCTGAGATTCCCATAATGTTACTGCGTCCGCACAGCTTGCCTTTAAGTGAGGACGATCCTATTGATTTGCCTTTTCAATTGCCTTCCTTGTTGCAACGTCAAGGGATTAAATATTGTATTCAAAACGAAGGCGATATGGAGGCTATGAATGCAAGAAATCTTCCTTTTATGGCTGGAACGGCAATGGCTTATGGTTTAACTGAAGAAGAAGCAGTTGCTAGCATTTCATTGAATACGGCACAAATTCTAGGTATTGATGATAATTACGGTTCTATTGAAGTTGGAAAAACGGCTACATTGTTTGCTTCGAAAGGCAATGCGCTCGACATGAAGACAAACAACGTAACCTTAATCATGATAAACGGTGCCTTATCTTCTACCGATAATTTCCAAAACGAACTGTATCAAAAGTACCGCTTAAAGTACTTGAAGTCGAAGTCAAAATCAAAATAGTTACTCAATTACCAACTGCTTCAAATAACTTTGCTGCTTCCAATTCACCTTGAGAAAAAAGAATCCTGAAGGTACGTCCGCAATTTCAAGTTCAATGGAACCGCTGTTCGGATTGTCCCACCTTTTTATGGTCCTTCCTGACAATTCAATGAGTTCAATCGTTTCCGGAATTTCATTTGAAAAGAAATTAACAAAAACACGATCGTTAGCCGGATTTGGATACATTTCCCAGGATAAAGGCTGAACGTCTTCTACCGATAACCCAACATTCAAAACTGTTGAATTGTGAACACAACCAAACGTATCCACGATGCTTACCGAATAAGCCCCTGAATTGGCAATGAATACTGAGGCATCAGTTGCGCCATTTATGGCCGTTCCATCCAAAAACCATTGTATGGAATATCCCAAAGGCACGTCGGTGGCAATCAAGCTGTCACCGCTCGTGTTTACATCAATTCCCGGCTCAATATCGGGATCACAATATACGGCAGTTAAGGTGTCTGAAAAGCTCACACAACCTGTTTGATTTATGGCAACAACGTGGTACACACCCGACTGATAAATTGTATAATTTGGATTGGTGGCACCACTAATTGGGCTTTCATTGATATACCATTGGTAGGAATAACCTAAATCAGGAGTGGATAAAACGTAGGTAGCATTATCATAAGAAACCACAGGAACGGGTGGATAGCCATACACATGCACCGTATCAATAGATACAACCGACGGAATCGGGTTGATGACTTGGTTGGTAATGGTATAGTTTACGGTAGATGTTCCTGCTGAACAACCGTTACATCCCGATAACATTAGGGTGTGACTACCCATAAAATCATCGCCAAAGAATTGCAGCTCACCGAAACTGTCGTCTGCCTCCCAAATTTCTATAACATACGTACTGGCAGGATTCAGGTTGACACTTGTTGTCCAACTTACAGGCGGATTTTGATCTCCAATAATACTGGATTGATAAACGGCTGTTCCATTTTCTTTCAAAATAAAATAAGCATCCGCATTTTCAAACGATGGGAAGCCACCACCGTAATTACTCATCGCTGAGACTCCAACATTGGTTAACGTATATACGTTGGTTGTTGTCAGGTTATTCCATGCGGTATATTCTACTACATAATCCCCTGGAGCATTGTAAACTTGCGGCACCGGATTTTCTAAAGTTGACGTATTTCCGTTTCCAAAATCCCATAAATAGGCCAACTGACCCGGGTTGTTATTGGTGAAATCTACAGTAATTGGCGAACAACCTGCTGCGCCCGTCATAGAAAATCCATTATTTGAGGTGCTCACGTTACTTGGGAGTACCTCCATAAATATTTGAAACTGAAAAGGATAACCTTGAACTATAGAAAGGTCGGCAATAACCGTTACATAAATAGGATAAACTCCCGCCAATAAAGGCGTACCACTTATGTTTACACATCCATACTGACTTTGTTGCGGATTGTAATTGCAGTTGTTTGCAACACTATTGCATTCCCAGCTCAATCCCACAGGAAGGGAAACAGACATGATGTAG
Source organism: Crocinitomicaceae bacterium (assembly GCA_044349985.1). GTDB lineage: Bacteria > Bacteroidota > Bacteroidia > Flavobacteriales_D > Crocinitomicaceae > M0103. The sequence continues at coordinate 7,418 of JBILIM010000014.1, read as the reverse complement.
AAATTGGTGAAATCGTACCCCATAGTATCCAATGGCATTACGAAGGTTACGTCGGTATTGTATGGTTGTCCGACATATCCCACCGGTAAGGTGTCCGGATATATTCCGGTCTGGGTTTGTGAGTAGTCAATAGTACATATTTGAGCTGTCCCGAATAACGGTATGAGTGCAATTAAGAACAAAACTATTTTTTTCATGTTTAATGATTTGCGAGGTCTAAATGTACATTTTTATTCGAAGTTTTAAATCCTGAATTCTAAAAAATGTTTTGAATGAATTCAAAGTAGAACTCAACTGATAATTTTGCATTTGGGCTTTAATTGCGTAATTTTAAACTCAATAAAAAAGTATTCATTAAAACAAACACTTATGGCATTCGAATTACCCCAATTACCGTATGCATATGATGCACTTGAGCCGCATATCGATGCACGTACGATGGAAATCCATCATTCTAAACATCACAATGCATATACAACCAATCTTAATGCTGCAATCGCAGGAACGGATTTGGAAGGAAAAAGTATAGAGGAAATATTGTTAAATTGTAAGGATAAACCAGCTGTTCGAAACAACGGTGGTGGCTTTTGGAACCACAATTTGTTTTGGCAGATTATGGGGCCGAATGGTGGTGGTGAACCAACAGGAGCTTTGGCAGATGCCATCAATACTACTTTCGGGTCTTTTCAAGCTTTCAAAGAAGAGTTTTCCAAAGCTGCAGCAACTCGATTCGGATCTGGATGGGCTTGGTTATGCGTTGTAGACGGGACGCTTGAAGTATGTTCAACGGCGAATCAGGATAATCCACTAATGGGTGAAGGTTGCCAGGGAACACCTATTTTGGCAATAGACGTTTGGGAACATGCGTATTATTTATTATATCAAAATCGTCGTCCGGATTACGTGAATGCGTTTTTCAATGTTATCAATTGGGAAGAGGTGTCAAAAAGATACCACGCAGCGCTATAAATCGATTTAAGTTTTTGCGGAAGTCGTCTCAATGGGACGACTTTTTTTTTGGATGAACGTTTTTGTTTTCATAAATGCCAAGCAAAGGAACATGAAGCATATACTGAGATAAGGGTATATGTAGCGTTCTTCATTCAATCGCTGAAAATACGCAAGGTAAAAAATACTCAGGGTCACAGATAAAGCTAACATTTTAATTTCTCCGGTAATTTTTGTCAGGAAACAAAATACTAATGCGGTAATGAATCCAAATAAAATCAGAACAAAACAGACTATTTTAAGTATGATTACTAGAGCATTGTCCCGCCAAGCATCTTGAAAAACATTCAAATTCATCATGGACGTGACCAATAGTTTTTTTAGACTTTTTGCAGGTGTTATGAAATGATAGAGCAGTTTGTTTTCACTTTTTAATCGTTCGGTTAATTGCTCAATTTTTTGAGTTAAATCTTCTTCTCCGGGAAGGTAATCGTGCAGTTTTTTTCCGGCGTACGATTTGTTTTGAAGGAACCTCAATTCTTGAAATCCTTTAAAAATGGGGAGCACATCTGCTTGAATATGGCTTGGAAGGGTTGAAGCAACTTTGTTTCGGGCATTTTGTGAAGTATCTGAAGAAAGAATTCCCATGTTTTTGTGAAATACATCGGATTCATGTTCCCAAATTTTAAACAATTCGGTCAGTTGCTGATGGGGCGGTCTGTAAATCGAGTTGTTCGATAAACTGTATACTGGATGAATTCCAGGCCACTCGCCGAGAATAGTAGCGGTTCGGATTTGCCAAAATAGAAATGGTATAAGTCCAACAAGTATGTAAATGGACCGCTTGTTTTTTTTGATGAGGTAAAAAAGCGCAAAAACCAATGGAAAAACAAGTAAATGTGGCCGAATCATGACCAGCGCAGCTGTACTTGAGAAAAGCATTATGAAGTCGTACTTTGAAGGTTTTAGTAGGACATACATCCACCACAACATAAAAAATGGAATAACAGCTTCACTTAAGGTGTAGTAGGTAAATCCGTGAAAAGAAGGTAATAATCCGAAAATAACGGTTGCAATTAAAGCGTATCGTATTGCGAGAAAATCTGAGAGTATTTTGAATACGATTAAAATTGATCCTGAAAAAAAACCAATTTGAATTATTTTTAGCACGAAAAAAGCTTTGGAATTGCTTATTAACAGCGCAATAAAATAAATGCAACCGTAACCTGGGGTCCTCAAATAAGCCGTTGAGCCGTCTCCCGAAGCATTCCAGTTACCACTTTGGTAAAAACTTTCTGCTGGGAAAAAATAGCTGTGTTCATCAGCAGTAGTGATCAGTCCGTCTTTGAAGGGATAATTCGGGGATAAATAAGATAGATTGATTTCGTTCAGGATAATCATCATGATGGTCGCAAATGCGATAACCAGGATAACTCCTAAATGAGATTGAAAGGCAGATTTATACGATCGAATCAAGTTGAACGGCTTCAACGGATTGAATTTCCGGTGCTATTTTTTTTACAGCATCTTCAAGGCCAGCTTTTAAGGTCATCATGCTCATCGAACAATCGCTGCAAGAACCGAGAAGTCTTACTTGAACAACAGCTTCATCTGTGATGTCAACCAGCTCCATATCACCACCATCCGCATGAAGAAAAGGTCGGAGTTGCTCTATGGCCTCGTTGACTTTAATCATTAATTCTTGTTTGTTCAAGCTTTGCATATTCACTACTAATTTTCAAGCGATTCCACTTCTTTTACAAAGTTAATTACAATTTCATCAAAATGTCTCGAAATCAGCGAGTTTTCTTGAAATACCGCAGGTCTTCCGGCATCGCCCGCCTCTCTTACACTTTGTACCAAAGGTACCTGCCCCAAAAATGGAACCCGCATTCCTTCAGCGAGATTTTTAGCACCGTCTCGACCAAAAATGTAATATTTATTTTCCGGCAATTCTTCAGGAGTAAACCATGCCATATTTTCAACAACACCAATAATTGGCACTTTGATTCCATCCATCTGGAACATGTTAATCCCTCTTCGAGCATCGGCAAGTGCAACCTCTTGTGGAGTTGAAACAATTACAACCCCATCCAATGGAACCGTTTGTACGAGCGAAAGGTGAATGTCTCCTGTTCCCGGAGGAAGATCAATAAGCAAATAGTCCATTTCTCCCCAATTGGCATCAGTGAACAATTGCGTCATTGCTTTTGCAGCCATAGGTCCTCTCCAAACTACCGCGTTATCTTGGTCGGTGAAGAATCCAATTGACAGTACTTTAACGCCATGCGACACAATAGGTTCAATTTTGTTTTCACCATTAATTTCAGTCATGTGTGGCCTTTCCTTGACCACATCAAACATCGTTGGAATGGAGGGGCCATGAATATCAGCATCTACGATTCCTACCTTGTATCCTTGCTTGAGGAGTCCGCCCGCAATGTTTGAAGTTACGGTGGATTTACCTACACCACCTTTACCAGAAGCGATTGCAATGATATGTTTTACATCAGGTAGTATTTTTCTTCTAGCTTTTTTTGATTCAGCAGGCAATCCTTTAACGGTGCATGTTACCTGTATTGCGTTCCCAAAAACCCTTTTGAGATTGAATTCAATGGCTTCCTGCATGCGTTTTCGGGCATGCAATGCAGGATTAGAAACGAAGACCGTTAATTGTATTCGTCCAACTTCAATAACCAATTCCTCAACCAGATTCAAACTAACGATATCTTTCTTTAACTCCGGTTCAATGATACCTCCAAGTACCTCCAGCACAGATGCTCTATTCAATTCCATAGTACAAAATTAGTTATTTCGTAAGAACATTCAGGAATGAAAAAAGATCGTTAGTTACCCAATTTATTAAAAGATTTAATTGTTTTGGCCATCATTTCGGCAATGTGCTTTTGATCTGCGCTGAAACCTGCATCTTTACTTCTCAATTCATAAGTAATGCCGTCAATGATTTTTTCTCCATAAACATGATAGGTTATGTGATCAAATCCAACCTTAGGTGATGCATTTTTATCTCCTTTTACAATCAACTTTCTCTCGTAAAGGAGCAATTGCGGCTCATCAATTAAATATTTGATTTGAAAAAATTTATGTTGTTCCTTGAGTTCTTTTTTCTTGTTGGCCATACGATCTTTATAATCTCCAAAGTCTTCGATATGTAATTCAAATTTGGGTCCCGCTGTAATTTTCCATAGAAAACTATCGCTATGTTCAATCTCGGGTATTGTTGAAGCCCCAATATTCGCGCTTGCATCTGGAATGAAAATTTGAGCTTGAAGCTCATGTTTATCCAATGTTATCATTTGAAACTCTGAATAATCATTCATATTGACAACTGGTAGTGTTGGAGTGGTTTGTTCGACTTCATTTTGACCGCAAGAGGAGGCGGTTATCAGCGACCCTAAAAAGATAAAGCGAAAGAATGGCTTCATAATTTTCTTAAAATTTTCTGACGCATTAATTTTGTAAAATTAAGAATTTAGCAAAGCACTGAACAAAAATATATTGAACTTGTTTATGCTTATGATAAAGCATAATAAATTTTAGAAACACATTATCAACGCGTTACAAGTTAACTTGAACCATGGCCGAATACAAGATAAAAGATTTGGAAACCTTAACTGGTATAAAGGCACATACAATACGTATTTGGGAGAAACGTTATAATTTTCTATCACCAGACCGTACGGATACCCAAATCAGGACGTATACCGATGAAGAACTTACTTTACTTCTGAATATTGCCATTCTCAATAAAAACGGTATCAAGATTTCTAAAATTGCAGATTTAACGCCGCAACAAATTGCGCAAAAAGTTTGGGAAATTAGGGGTAAACATACCGTTGATAACAGCACGGAATTGTTGATTCTTTCATTGATTGAACTGGATGAACAATTGTTTAACAATACGCTTCAAAAGATAATTAATGAACGAGGATTGACTGGTGCATTTATTAACTATTTGATTCCATTTTTGGATAGAATTGGGGTAATGTGGTTGGTTGGATCAATAAGTACTGCACAGGAACATTTCATATCGAATTTAATTCGTCAAAAAATAATTAGTGAAACCGATAAACTGGACATTCCCGATTCCTTTGATAATCCGGTGATGTTGTTTTTGCCTGAGCATGAATGGCATGAAATCAGTTTGTTATTCTATCACTTTATTCTAAGAAGCAAAGGATTGCCTACCATTTATTTGGGTCAAAGTTTACCTTACGAATCGATGTTGGAATGTGTCGAAAAATTGAATCCGCGTGTTCTTGTAACTTCATGGTTAACCGCAGTAGATGAGCGCTTTATTGTCAATTATTTCGGTAATCTCATCAAAGACACCAAAGATCTCCCTATTTATGCTGGTGGTTTTCAGATAGAAACATTTAACGATAAACTTCCAAAGGAAATCAACCGCATTTCAGACATCACTATTCTGGATACTGTACTTACAGCAAAATAACTCCTGTAGCACCCAAAACTGGGATGGGCTTCATGTTTTTTTCTGTAATGGTCTCAGGTAAGAAAACAAATTTCTTGTCGTACATAACGTCGTTTACCCAAAAGCTCACCCAATATTCGTTTGCAATCCCAAAAACTTCTTCCATTATAGGTTCGATTTTTGCCGCTTCGTTGGGTAGTAAAATTTCCAGGCAATGCCTCAACGTAGATGTTTTAATAGGTTCACCAGTATTCACATTCTCACCATAGCCTGTGCTGGTAATGATAATGCCTTCCATGATGTCATCACGCAAATTTAACAGGTAAACATTGTAAGCTTTATCGCCTGTTTCAAGGATTTCTTGAACAACGGCGACTCCTACATTTTCTACTTTCGGACCAAAAAGTTCTTCACGCATACGACAAATTGGAATTGATAAATTGTGTACAAAGATATCTATAATGACGAAATTTAGGATGAGATACTTCAGTTATCACAACCATTAATAATAAATTCATCTATTATGCTTTTATCGTTTCCACCGCCATAATTGGAGAAAATAACCAAACTGGACTTATAATCTGGAAAGTAGATGAGATTGGCGTCAAAACCCAAAGACGTACCATTCTTTCCGAATCCTTTTAATTGTGAAGTATTATACATTTCTATGCCCAAACCGAATTCGCTTTTTGGCGCAAAAGAGGGCTGATCAAAGGTTAACATTTCGTTTAAAAGTGCTTCTGTTATGAGTTTACCACCAAATAAAGCCTCGCTGAATAGCAGTAAATCGTTGGCAGAGGAGAGGAGTCCGGCTGAAGGATCTCCTTCACATTCTGCATTATCCCATTTACTCACATCGACCATCCGATTGCCTATGAAGTTATATCCACAGGAAGTAGATGCATTTATTGGACGCGTTAAATAAGACTCTTGAAGTCCAATGGGGTCAAAAATGCGTTCTTGAAAAACTTGATCGACCGTTTTCTGGTTTAATTTTTCTATCATCAAACCTAAAATCCAATAACCTGCATTGCTGTAATAGGATGAGGTGCCGGGAATCAACCGAAGCGGATGGCGATAAACGTATTTTTTCAAGCGATCCTTGTATGTAAGCGCTGACATTGACTTTGGACAGATTGCTAATTTTAAACGGTAGAAAAAGCCATCTGCTGTAGGATGACTCAGGCCGCTTGTATGGTTGAGAAGTTGGGTGATTGTAATGTATTCTGAACCCTTTATTTTATGTTGGAGCTCCGGAAGAATTTTAGTAACGGTATCGTTGAGATGCAGTTTGCCTTCTTGGACCAATTGTAAAACAATAACAGCTGTGAACACTTTAGTTATGCTTCCACATCTAAAAAGGGTATTGGAATCGATTGCAGCAGCAATTTTCTTATCGCTTAAACCGACTGCGTTAATCCAAGGCGATTCGTTGTTTTTTTTATAACCAATTAGGGATCCCGGAGCTTGACTTGTTGACCTATATTTCGCCAATAATACATTGAAAACGGAATCGTAACAAGGTGTTTTGGTGTCAAAAACAGCCCTTTTTTGATCCGTTTCTTGGGCGTTAACCAAAGAAGCGAAGAGAATCAGTAATAAACCAATGAAACCTGTTTGTGCTTTCAATTGCTGAAACAATGGGTTTGGAGGGTTTGAAATTAATAAAAAGGAATTAATCCATTTCGATCAAATATAAATCACCTTTATCAATCATTTGAATACTATCATTAACTACAAGGGTATCGCCTTTTTCACTTTTCATAAATGATGGTATGAAAGCCCGTCCAATTGAATCACCAAATCCCCATTCCTCTGGGAGAAGATATTTATCACCACAAGAAGTACAGGTGCCAAAAACAAATAAGAGTCCTGCTAGTGCAGATTTCATTTTGATCAAATTATTGTTTTTCATATAAAGCTGGTTATGAGTTAAAATTAGTTATGAGTCCGGTTTTTTTTGCATTATTAAATAGTTGATTTGACAAAAACTATATTGGGTAAGAATTACAAGAAG
>JBILIM010000269.1:0-3589 GCA_044349985.1 Crocinitomicaceae bacterium | reverse complement strand
ATCGTTTTGTTTTTTTGAAAAAAGTCCGTTTTGAAGCTTTTTCCTGGTGAATTGGTTACTTTTAAACTTTAAATCCATTCTATGCGACACCATTTTAGAATCCATTTTATCCTTCAACTGACCTTTCTAATGTTCGGATATGTTGTAGGTTCTGCGCAAGAGCCTAATGCATCCGAAACAAACACTTCCAATCCATTAGCAGGGTTAACTGTTGCTGGACCTGGTGATATGGATCCTGGAACACCCTTAATGCTCGATCCTATGAATACGCCCATGTACGACGAAGCACTGAATCGGATACTTCCTCAAGATTTCATGACGTATCTCATGTCCAATGAATATGTTCCTGAGCCCTATTTGGATAAAGATAAATTGGTAAAGGCTATTGTTTTAAGGAAAGCAACCGAGGAGGAACAACAATTTATGCGTTCTATGCAGGAAGGCGCAATGCCTATGGATGGAGCGGTTAATGTATCCGTTGGAACTGCTGCCAAGGATTTTAACGTAACGGATATAAAGGGAAAAAAATATACATTATCCGAACTCAAGGGCAAGGTTGTCGTGATGAGTTTTTGGTTTGTTGAATGTAAACCTTGTGTAATGGAAATGCCAGAATTGAATGCTTTGGTGCAGCAATTTAAAGATGATGAAGTTGTATTCATAGGTGTAGCAACCAACGATAAAAAGCAATTGAAGCAATTTTTAAAGACAACAGCTTTCGATTACCACATCATTCCGTCTGCACAAACCTTAATTAATGAATACAGCATTTCGGCATTTCCAACCAATATTGTTATCGATCAAAATGGCATCATCCAGTATTCCGTGATGGGAATAGGTCCGAATAATTCAAACAATCTGATGAATACCATAAATGAATTGCTCAAGAAGTAGTTCTACCTTTAATTGGGAGTAAGATATTGTGCGGTAATGATTTAATCCAGATATTATCTAATCAAAGTCACATTGCCACTTTGAGTTACCACTTCACCATTAAGTAAAGAAACGTTAAGCAGGAAGGAATAAACGCCCGAATTTAAAGGCATGCCTTTATAAGTGCCATCCCAACAATTCGACAAATCCGAAGTTTCAAAAACTTTTTCACCCCATCGGTTAAAAACTGCATAGTTGAGGCTTACAATGCAATTACCATATACACATACTTGCCTATTTTCTTCATCTACTGCACCGTTTGGAGAAAAAACTGTGGGCACAAAAATTTCATTGCAGTCAATTTCAAGGCTTATTGTAGCTTGTGCGGTTCCCGTGCAACCGTTTGCATCCGTTCCGGTTACGGTATACGTTGTTGTGGTTTGAGGATTTGCCAATGGAGACGAACAATTGCTGCAATTCAGAGACGATGCCGGAGACCAAATGTAATTCAAGGCACCTGAGGCACTGAGTTGAATGGAATTCCCCAAATCTATTTGCGTAACTCCTGGTGGGTTGATGGAAACTAAAGGTTCATCAAAAATGGTAAGATTAACGGTAATCGTACTGTCGCATCCATTTTGAGACGGAATGGTGTAGCTAAACGTATTGCTTTGCGTATACGTTTGCCCATTTTCAGCAAGATAGGAACCGCACGCTTCGATATCCATTGTAGCAGAAGCATTTTGGTTGATGGTCAAATTTAAGGTAACGATACTGTCGCACCCATTGGCTGCACCGCCTGCTATCGTGAACTGTGGCGTATTGGTCGAACTGGTATAGGTAATGCCATCAATCCAAGTATAGGTTTCGCACGCAACGATTGCATCTGATGAAGACACAGCATTAGCTACTGTTAAGTTTAGTGTGGCAATGGAGTCACATCCTGCTGCTGAATTCAGTGTTGCGGTATAAGTACCTGAGGCATTTATTATTTGTCCGTTCCAGGAATAAGGCAACTGATTGCTACAAACGGTGAGATTGGTTAACGAAGTTAATTGTTGTACCACATTTAAGTTCAACGTAACCAGTGAATCGCAGCCACCCGCATTTGTCAAGGTAACGGTTTGTGATCCCGATCCATTGAAAGTAAGGCCATTCCAAGCGTAGGGCAATTGATTCTGGCAGATGGTTTCATTAAGGTTCACAACATCAGGATTGCAAATCCCGCAGCAATTGCCTGTTTGTCCGCTAATGGTATATTGGGTCCCGGCTAACCAGCATGGGTACTGCACATTCAGTCCACGTAAAACGCCACCGAATTGTGTTTGGAAATAGGCCAATACTTGGTCAGCGGTATTGCAACCGCCTTGATCGATGTTAAGGTTACAATTGTATAGGCATACGATCCCACCATTCCAACCGTTGGGTTGATTTAGAAAATTATTTGGGTTGGGTGGACTAATAACCGTTACAGGCGGATACACATTTACGCTTACCAGTGCAGGATTAATCCCACTAAATGAGGAAGTAGCAATAGGAAATCCACAATTGTTGTTGTTTTGTGCTGAATTAAAACCTGCGTATAAAACTTGGGTGACGTTACCAACGAAGGGTCCGCTGAAATTTACATTTACGGGTTCGTAAGTACAAATCCCTATTTTCAAATTAGGCACATTTTGGTCGACCACGATGTTGAGATTTCCACCATCGTAATTGGCAAATAAAACCCAGTTGCCATTCGGGTCACAATTGAACTGTCCGCTGTTATTTTGATTGGAGGATATACCAAACATGGGGCGAGAAGTTGTGGTTTGGGCATTGGTAGCTGATGAGGTACCAGCATACTGACAAACTGGTGCGCCTCCGTTATTCGCATAGTTCCCGATGATGTTACCACTCGATGCGGAAAATGAAAATTCAATACATAAATTATCGGTAAAATTGTAACTAAAGGGAGTTTGCAACACGATAAATGTCCAGTTGTTTGCGGGAACATTTGCAGCGCCAACCAAAGGTGTCAATGTATAATTCGTAGAAGAAATAACGGTTTGTGCTGGCCCAGCATTAAAATTCGTATTGAATTGCACCCCTGGATTGGTCAGTGTGGTATGACCCATACGTACTTGTAAATTACTCAATTGGGTTGAAGTAAGGCCTGAACCACCACCAAATCGAAACCAGATGGTGTCAATGGTAATTGGTCCTGTCACAGGAGTAACCATATTTGCAATTTCGGATTGGGTATAAATGAACTGAAATTTTTCACATACCGACTGATTGAAAAACAAGTTGTTCGTTCCTGCGTTTGCCGGTACATGCGCATAATGTTGCGGAAGCGTTTGCGCTTTAACGCTAAAATTCCAAATCAAAAAGAAAGGGAGTAAAATAAATAGTCTAGGGTACATAAAATGCAGTGATTAGCTATTTTTAGAAAACAAAGTTAGTTATTAAAAGTTTTCCTAACCTTCCATTATTTTGGGTCTAAAATTTTCGAATTAATTATAATTCCTCAATACCCATGCATTTTATCTTATGCATATTTAGCCTTAATTCGCTTTAATAAATCTGTAATTCTGAATGGTATTGTCCAAATGTATCCTTAGAACGTAAACACCTTCACTTAAGGAATCGATTGGTATTTCAAGGTTCATAAGATGCGGGTGGTAGTGTTGAACAACAGTACCATTAGTATTTACAATTTCAACTTGATTTATTT
>JBILIM010000268.1:0-3594 GCA_044349985.1 Crocinitomicaceae bacterium | reverse complement strand
GACCATCTGCGCTTTTCAGTAACTGCCCAACCATGTAATTTTTAACCAATTGTAATTCATCATCTCCAACAGGTTCGGTTTGCAATCGAAGCAATTCTTTTTGTATCTCATTCAACGTAGCATCTTTAACATCCTTACCAACTTCGGTGGCGATAAGAAAATATCCCGTTTCATGCAATTCACCGACTAGCGTTCCGATGCCGTAAGTGTACCCTTTGTCTTCTCGAATATTGCACATCAAGCGACTTCCGAAATAATCTCCAAGAATAGTATTGAGCACCATAAAATCACAATAATCAGCATGTTTTTTATTGAATAAAATACTACCAACCCGAACCGCGGTCTGTAATGCTCCATCTTTCACCAAATGGGAAACGCCTTTTAAATTGGAAAATTGACCAGGAAATACACTCGGCATTGGATTTGCCCATGCCCCAACTGTATCAATAATTGCATCTATAGTATCCTGTTGAAAATTTCCAACAACAACTACTTTTGATAAACCGGTCAAGTAGTGGTTGGAATAAAAGCTTTTTAGATTATCAATGGAAATCGTGTCAAAATCATCAGGTTGTAGAATCATACCATAAGATGAATTTGCAAAAATGCGTTCTTGAAATTGCCGCTGTGCCAGAAAACTAACCTTTTCCATGTTTACCTGAAAACGTTGCTTTCTATCAGACAACAGTTCATTAACTTCTGATTCAAGAAAAGCAACATTGGATATGGCATCAGCAACAATTCTCAAAATAGGCACTAAATTTTCACGAAGCGCATAAATGGAAACCACTGCATTTTCATGAGAGACACTCGACTCATAAAATCCGCCCAAAGCATCTATTTCTTGATTGATTTGAATCGAAGTTTTTACGGAGGTTCCAGAAAGCAACAATCCATTTACCAAAGATGCAACTACAGGTTCAGCTAATGTCGTTCCTGCATCGAAATACAAATCCAAACGTGATGTCTCGTCTGAAACATCTTTCATAAAATACAATTTCGTTTGCGCAGTGATATCGTATTGACGCGGACTTATGAACGCTATTTTTTCTATTGCCTTAAGTTCAGGCTGACGGGTTCTATCTATCATTTCAAGATGCTTTTACTTTTAACAATGAGCAATTGGTTGGTTGTAGCAATTGAATGGCCATTTCCTGAATATGATTGCCGTTGATTACATCGTATATCTTATGTTCCTCATTGATTCCATTGGCATCGCCCAGTAATTCAAAATGGCAAAGATTCATCGCGCGATTCAAGATGCCTTGGTTTTCGAATTCTCTGGAAGTTCGGATTTTATTTTTGATTCTATCCAGTTCATCATCTGAAATAGAGGATTCTTGAACGTGTTTGAACAACTTCCAAAGTGCATCATCCAACGCCTCGAAAGTCACATTTGGATTCAACTTCCCCGAAACCATTAAAAGTCCTTCATCATGTGAACCGGTAATGTATGCATTGATCTCGCTGCAAAGTTGTTGTTCTTTTTTAAGCTGTACATACAATCTGGATGACTTATCTCGACCAAGGATATCCGAAAGCAAATCTGCCATGTAGTAACCCTCACTTCTTCTTTCGGGCATTTTAAAAGCATAATAAAAGGCATTAGCAGGAACATTTCGTTCAAGCGTTTGCGTTCTAAACTCATTTTGCTTGGGCTCTACTTCCAAAATTCTCGGAGGTTTTATACCACTTGGGATGTCTGCAAAATACGTTTCAACCAGACTTTTGATTGATTCCAACTCAAAATTACCTGCGATACATAAAATGGCATTCGAAGGATTGTAATACTTTTTGAAAAACGATTTTACATCTTCCATTTGGGCCTCTTCGATATGACTGATATCTTTTCCTATTGTTGCCCATTTGTAAGGATGTACCTTGTACGCCAAGGGTCTCAATTTCAACCATACATCACCATAGGGTTGGTTGAGATAGCGTTGTTTAAATTCTTCGATAACAACGTTCCGCTGAACATCTAAACTTTTTGGCGTGAAGGACAAGGATAACATGCGATCACTTTCAAGCCAAAGCGCGGTTTCCAAATTAACTGCAGGCAATACATCATAATAATTTGTGATGTCATTGGAAGTAAAGGCGTTACTCTCTCCACCTGCCATTTGAAGCGGGGAATCAAAATCAGGAATATTGACGGATCCTCCAAACATAAGGTGTTCAAAGAGGTGGGCAAATCCGGTTTTTTCTTCCGATTCATCTCTTGCGCCAACATCATAAAGCACATTTACCACCGCCATAGGCGTAGTCACATCCTTGTGGAAAAGAACTGTTAATCCATTATCCAATTTAAAGCGATCAAAGTGAATCATTAAAACAAAAATTTAGTGTTTTGCTGCTCTTTTAGAGCAACATGATATTCATTTATAATTTCTTGAAAAATCAATTTAACGGGCAGAATGTTGTCTATCAATCCAGAAACTTGTCCGATTTCCAATTCACCCTCCGTCATATCGCCTTCAAACATACCCCTTTTAGCTCTTCCTCGACCGAGAAGTTGGTTTAATTCCTCTGGTGAAGCACAATTCTTGTATGCCGCAGCAACTTTATCAAAAAATGGATTTTTTAACAAACGAACAGGCGTCAATTCTTTCAATGTTAAGAGCGTGTCCCCTTCGTCAGCATTTACAACTTTTTGTTTAAAATCGTAGTGGGCACTTGATTCTTCAGAGGCAACAAATCTACTTCCCATTTGAACAGCATCTGCACCCAAATTCAATGCAGCTAACATTGCTCTTCCCGTTCCAATACCGCCTGCAGCAATTAAAGGAATAGAGATGGATTTAGATACCATGGGAATCAGACACATGGTTGTTGTTTCATCCCTACCGTTATGCCCTCCTGCCTCAAAACCTTCTGCGACAATCGCATCAACCCCTGCCTCTTGTGCTTTTAGCGCGAATTTTAAACTTGATACCACGTGAACCACTACAATTCCATTTTGTTTCAAATAGGATGTATACGTTTTGGGATTACCTGCAGACGTAAAAACGATTGGAACTTTGTGTTTGATAATGGTCTCAATATGCTTATCAATATCCGGGTATAACATGGGAAGGTTGACAGCAAAAGGGAAACTGGTGGCGGCTTTACATTTTATTATTTGATCTTCTAAAATTTCAGGATACATCGATCCGGAACCAATGATTCCTAATCCTCCCTCATTGGAAACAGCTGAAGCCAATCGCCAACCTGAGCACCATATCATCCCCCCTTGAATGATGGGGAAACGAATATTTAAAAGTTCACAAATTCTATTCGACATGGAAACTAAAGTGATGTATTAAATTCAATATTTATAGGATTACGAAAGTAACGTATTTGCTTCAATTTCATTTCGATATTTCAAAGAAACTGTTAAGTTTTTGCGTTAATTTTAAGTGATTTTCGTAATTTTCACTTTTTGATATTTTTTGTAAATTAAATATGCCGAAAGTACTTTTTCAGCTTCTGACATTTTGTTTTGTTTTGTTGCCGTTTGGTAGCGCATTTGGACAGACGATTCAATTTGCGCATGGGGTGCATCATGCATTCATAGAAAACAAAGGCCAATGGGACAAAAACTTATTGTTTCAATCT
>JBILIM010000267.1:0-3601 GCA_044349985.1 Crocinitomicaceae bacterium | reverse complement strand
CCCGGCATTTTGGTCCTTTGTACAAAAAATATCATCAGCAAATTTTTCGTTATGTTCAACAACGAATAGATGATCCTGAATTGGCGTGCGATATTACATCGCAGGTGTTCGTGAAAGCATTGACAAATATCCATAAATTTGAATTTCGGGGAGTCCCGTTTTCATCTTGGCTCTATCGTATAGCAAAAAGTGAATTGTATCAATCATTCAGGGACCGTAAGGTTGAAATGAATAGTTATAATCTCCAATTCCATTTAGATACGAGAGACGATGATTTTGAAGACGAAACCAGTCAGCAACAGAAAAGGCTTTTATTACATGCGTTGTCTGCTTTAAAAAAGCACGAATTGAATTTAATTGAACTTCGATTTTTTGAAAAAAGATCGTTTAAAGAAATTGGAGAACTTCAAAATATAACCGAAAATAATGCAAAAGTTAAAACCTTTAGGGCACTTGAAAAATTAAGAACATTATTTAAAAATAAATTTAACACACAATTGCAGTACAGCTCTTAAATTATTGAATTGCTTTTAAATATGTTCACGGTAAATTTTATTTGTCAACAATAAAGTATGAATCTTTTATTTATTTTTTTTCATTAGAATTGAAAGTATTTGTAATTTAGCATGTTAATAAAGCTTATGTACATGTGTAAAGTAAAATCTTCTGTAATCTTTACGATAGGTCTGTTTTCTTGTATTTTGTCGTATGGTCAGCATACAAATTTTAATACCCAAAGAAACTGGTCGTTGAATAAAAAAGACCTCATTTTTGGTTTCGGTGCAACACAATTCACTGGAGATTTAGGTGGTAGAAACAGAATCGGGACGGATTACAGTCTTGTAGATATTGATTTTCCTTCCACTTCATTTAATTTTATGTTGGGTTACAGGTATCGTTTTCACCCTTTTTTCGCAACCACTTCTACATTAAATATTGGTCGTGTTAAAGGTGACGATGCATTAACGAATGAAGTTGTTCGTGAAAGTAGAAATTTACATTTCAGATCCTTTCTCTTGGAGTTTTCGCAACGTTTAGATATCATATTGTTTGCAAATGAAAAATTTGGAGCAAGATATAATTTGCCGGGTCATCAAGTAGCTAAAAATCACAATGAACAAATTTATTTGTTTGCGGGTATTGGAGGATGTTTTTTTAATCCTGAAGCACAATACAACGGTGAATGGTATAAGCTTGACCCCCTGAATACTGAAGGGCAAGGATTGGAAGATGGTGCTAAAGAAACATTGCCTGTTACACTTACAGTTCCAATGGGGATAGGTATGAGAATGGGGCTAGGTAGAATGTGGAGAATCGGTTTTGAAGCCTCATACGTTAAAACATTTAGCGATTACATAGACGATGTTTCAACTGTTTATTATGATCCTGCAAAACTTGGGTCTCCAGAGGCGCAGCATTTCTCAAACCCTTCAGTAAACAATTCAAATTGGTTTGCACCAGGTCAGCAACGTGGTGACAATGAAAAAGATGCGTACTATTATCTAAATCTTGTTGTTTCTAGAAATATTACTTACAAGGATTACGCGAAACAAAGAAAAAGCTATAGGTATCCGAAAAGTCGCTATAAATACTAAAGAAGAGCGAGGTTGTTACCTCGCTTTTTTTTAAGCCTAATTTTTAATATGTATAGAATTTTTAAATTTTTCATATTTCTATTTAAACCAGAGCGAGCACATCATATCTCATTTTGGTTATTCAAATTGGTTTTTGGCATTCCCTTTTTAAAAAAATTGTGGAAAAAATCATTTACAATCGAGGATAAGAGGTTAAACAAGAATGTTTTCGGAATAGATTTTCCAAATCCGGTTGGATTGGCTGCTGGATTAGATAAAAATGCCACCATGTATAGCGAAATGTCCGGATGTGGTTTTGGTTTTATTGAAATTGGTACAGTTACACCGAAACCTCAACCGGGAAATGATAAGCCTCGCCTTTTCCGGCTTAAAAAGGATCATGCCATTATTAATAGAATGGGTTTTAATAATGACGGTGTTGAAGCCATCGTTGAGCGATTAAAAAATAGACCTAAAGATATTGTAATTGGAGGAAATATTGGTAAGAACAAAACTACGCCTAATGAAAATGCCATTGATGATTACTTAGTTTGCTTTAATGCACTTCATGCATATGTCGATTATTTTGTAGTAAATGTTTCATCACCAAACACCCCAAATCTAAGAGATTTACAAGAAAAGGAACCGTTAAAAATTTTACTTGCTACCTTAATTGAAGTCAATAATAAAAAAGCTATAAAAAAGCCAATCCTTTTAAAAATTGCTCCAGATCTGAGTAACCATCAACTTGATGATATTATTGAAATTGTACAAGAGACCGGCATACATGGTGTTATTGCTACAAATACTACAATAAGTCGCGAAGGGTTGGAAATGGATCAAAAAAGCATTGATT
The DNA here is from genome assembly GCA_044349985.1 of Crocinitomicaceae bacterium. Lineage (GTDB taxonomy): Bacteria > Bacteroidota > Bacteroidia > Flavobacteriales_D > Crocinitomicaceae > M0103. The sequence continues at coordinate 1,171 of JBILIM010000267.1, read as the reverse complement.
CAATTGGAATGGGAGGACTTTCTGGAAAACCATTAACTAAAAGATCTACAGAGGTTGTTAAATATTTGCATGACAAATCAAAAGGCTCTTTCCCAATTATTGGTGTAGGTGGGATACATTCCGAAAAAGATGCTTTAGATAAATTAAATGCTGGAGCTTCATTAATTCAGCTATACACCGGTTTTATTTATGAAGGACCTGGATTAATTATGCGAATCAATAACGCTATATTGGGTAAGAAATAATGAGTTCAAAAGTTTACATAACGGAGTGTCCTAGAGATGCAATGCAGGGAATTCATGATTTTATACCAACAGCTAAAAAAGTGGAGTATATAAATGCATTATTAGCTTGCGGATTCTCAACTTTAGATTTTGGTAGTTTTGTTTCACCGAAAGCAATACCTCAAATGGCTGACACGGCTGAAGTTATTGAGCAAATCAACCATTCTTCTGAAACGAAATTATTAGCCATTGTTGCCAATTTAAAAGGAGCGGAACAAGCTGTTCAATATAATGAGATCACCTATCTTGGGTATCCATTTTCTGTTTCTGAAACATTTCAAAAAAGAAATACAAATACGGATATAGCGACCTCTTTGAAAACCGTAGAAGAGATTCAAAATCGATGTGTCAAGTATGGGAAAAAATTGGTGGTTTATTTATCCATGGGTTTTGGTAACCCGTATGGCGATTTGTGGAGTCCGGATTTGGTAACACAATGGAGCAACACTTTACATAAGCAATTTGAAATAAAATACCAAGCGTTATCAGATACTATAGGATGTGCAACTCCTGAAATTACTAAAGATCTTTTCGAAGTTCTTATCCCTTCAAATTCTAATATTGAATTCAGCGCCCATATGCATGTTCAAAAAGAACATGCACTTACGATTTTGAATGCAGCATATGAATCGGGGTGCCGGAAATTTGAAGGCGCATTGAAAGGTATTGGAGGTTGCCCAATGGCCAAAGATGATTTAACAGGTAACATGCCAACAGAGGTAATGTTGGATTGGTTCAAATCGAAAGGTATCGGAACTGGTATTCATTTGGATAAATTGAATCATGCAATTCATTTAGCAAATAATCTATTTTAATCTTTATGAACATGAGGTTATTTATCAAGACTACGTATTTATTTTTGGCAATTTTCATTTTGATTTCTTGTG
>JBILIM010000266.1:0-3616 GCA_044349985.1 Crocinitomicaceae bacterium | reverse complement strand
TAAAATCCGAAGCATCAACGTTAAAGGTATAACCTGCATTAATTGCCATAGTGATTGACATCTTAGTTCCAAGATTAAGATCGGGACAAAATGTAATGGTATCGTTGTAATTTGGAGGATAATTACCTCCAGCACCCGGATCTTGAAAATTATTAGAACTTACACCAAAAGTATTACAGTTGGCAGGATTATTCTGCGGGAAACCAGGATCTCCCATAGTTACCATTTGAGCTGAAATCTGACCAAGTGTCAGACAAAAAACAGAGAATAAAATTATGTATTTCATAAAAGTGAGCCTTATTTTTTATTGGTCAATTCATTTTCTAAGACGATTTTCGATTTCACTACAAGCATTTTGCCTGTCCCTTCGAGTAAAATATATTGGTTGAAATTCTCCAATTCAATTCCGAATCCTTTGTTAAGGTCGAGGAAATTGGGACTCTTAGATTCAGTCCACAAAATAGTTTTGGAGATATCCGCACTTTTTCCGTTTGGCGCATTTGTGGTGTAACATGCATTATCAATAGCATATACCAAAAGATTGTAATCCTTTAAATTTTCATTTTGTAAGTCAATCAAATAGGATTCTGAATAATTTCCCAAAAGCCTGTTGTCTATTTTTTGAGAAAAAGCATAATGCCCAAATGAAACAAAAATCAAGGATATAAATAAAATTTTCATAGTAAAATGTGTTTCTGAATCAAAGACCTAAATTGTTAAAAAAAAGTTGCATTTGGGTGATAAAGTTCAATTCGTTGAAAAGATAAAGTTAATTATTAAGGTTAGCTTTGCAAGTAATACTGAAGTAAACATTAACAAATGGAAAAAGAAAATCTTGAGCATATTGCATCACAAGTTAGAAGAGATATTGTACGAATGGTAGCTGCTGTAAGTTCCGGCCACCCGGGTGGATCCTTAGGTTGCGCTGACTTTCTGACATTGCTTTACTTCGATATTTTAAAACACGACCCTACAAATTTTACAATGGACGGAAAGGATGATGACCTTTTCTTTCTTTCAAATGGACATATTTCACCTGTATGGTATAGTGTATTGGCTCGTTCAGGATACTTCCCAATTGGTGATTTGTCTACCTTCAGAAAACTTTCTTCAAAATTGCAAGGTCACCCCTCTACTGACAAAAAATTACCTGGAGTTCGAATGGCTTCAGGATCACTTGGTCAAGGCTTATCTGTAGGAATTGGTGCTGCGCAAGCAAAAAAACTAAACAATGATAAATCTTATGTTTACACCCTCCATGGTGATGGTGAATTGCAAGAAGGTCAAATTTGGGAAGCTGCGATGTATGCATCAGCGAATAAAGTAGACAATATAATAGCAGTTGTTGATTATAATGGCAGGCAAATTGATGGCGACGTAGAAGATGTGCTTAGTTTAGGAGACTTGGAGGGAAAATGGAAGGCATTTGGATGGATTGTACTCACCATGGACGGACACAATTTTATCGACATGAAAAATACCATTAGTAAAGCACAAAGTTGTTGCGGAGAAGGCAAACCTGTAATAATTTTGATGAAAACCGAAATGGGTATGGGCGTTGACTACATGATGGGGACTCACAAATGGCATGGTTCAGCGCCGAATGCCGAGCAATTAGAAGCAGCATTAAATCAACTTGAAGAAACTTTAGGCGATTACTAAAAATTGAAAACCGCAATTCTTATAATATCATTTTTTATTGTTTCGAGCACTTTTGCGCAAGAACAGCTCACTCGAATTTTATTCATTTTGGATGCGTCCAATAGCATGAATGAAAAATGGAGTGTAAGTGAAACAAGAATTGAGGCCGCTAAAGATTTACTTTCCAAATCCATTGACAGTTTAAGAGGTACACCGAATTTGGAAGTCGCACTTCGCGTTTATGGTCACCAATCGCCAATTACTGCAGACTATCAAGATTGTAACGACACCAAATTAGAGGTCCCTTTTTCGGTTGATAATTTTGATGCCATCAATTCGAAAATTAAATCTATATCTGCAAAGGGAACAACACCAATAGCCAGATCTCTGGAAGCCGCGGCATCAGATTTTCCGGACACGAATTCAAGAAACATAATTATTTTAATCACCGATGGACTTGAGGCTTGCGATAATGATCCTTGTGTAATTGCTAAAAAGCTTAAAGATAAAGGAGTTAAGGTTAAGCCATTTGTAATTGGTTTAGGCATGGATTTATCCTATTTAGAAAAATTCAATTGTATAGGAACCTATTCAGATGCCGAAAACAGAACCGCTTTGCAATCGGTATTAACAACCGTACTATCCAAAATTGTGTACAACACGACGGTACAAATTAATTTAAACGACATCAACAAGAAGCCAAATGAAACCAATGTGACAATGTTTCTCTATGAGGCTGGAACCAATAACCTTAAGTATACTTTTGTGCACACCATAAATAAATTTGGCAACCCAGACACTCTGATTATTGACCCCAAAATCAAATACGATTTGGTGGTAAACACCCTGCCGAAATTGGAAAAAAAGGATATCGTCATTTATAAAAACGTTCACAATACTATTGTAGTAGATGCTCCACAAGGATTTATAAAATTGAAACACAGTAATGCCACTAAACCCTATCCATTGTCGTGTCGGGTAATGGAAAATGGTAAATGTGAAACGATTAACGTTCAACAAAGTAATCAAACGGATAAATATATTGTCGGCAAATACAACGTTGAGCTGCTTACATTACCAAGAAAAACTATAACTGTTGATGTCTCCCAAAGCACAACTACAACTATTGATGTGCTGGCTCCTGGAAACCTTTCCTATTCAACTAAAGTGGATGTTGTAGCACAATTGTTTGCTTTAGAAACAGAAGGTAAAGATGAGTGGGTTTGCAACCTCGATACCTCCAACAAAAGTGGCATGTTGCAACTTCAGCCCGGAAAATACAAGATTGTGTACCGATATTTAAACAAATTGAGTTCGAAAGATACTTCTTTCAGTGAATTCACAATTTCGTCTAATAAAACAACAACGATATATTTTTAAACATGAAAGACTTTGAAATTTTTGGAAATAAGGATACCCGTTCGGGATTTGGTGAAGGGCTTGCTGAATTAGGAAGAACAAATGAAAATGTTGTCGCTTTGTGCGCAGATTTAACGGGATCCTTGAAAATGGATACCTTCCAAAAAGAAAATCCTGACCGATTTTTTCAAGTGGGAATTGCTGAGGCAAATATGATGGGTTTGGCTGCTGGAATGACTATCGGTGGAAAAATACCCTATACAGGAACATTCGCAAATTTCTCCACGGGTAGGGTTTATGATCAAATCAGACAATCCATTGCCTACTCTCAGAAGAACGTAAAAATATGTGCTTCTCATGCCGGCCTTACGCTTGGAGAAGATGGTGCTACACATCAAATTCTTGAAGACATTGGAATGATGCGCATGCTACCTAATATGACTGTTATTGTTCCTGCGGATTTTAATCAAACCAAGCAAGCTACGATAGCAATTGCTGATTACAACGGACCGGTATATTTGAGATTTGGTCGCCCGGTAATGCCGATTTTCATCAAAGAAGATGCGCCATTTAAAATTGGCAAAGCTGACGTGCTTATTGAAGGTACAGATGTAAC
>JBILIM010000265.1:0-3624 GCA_044349985.1 Crocinitomicaceae bacterium | reverse complement strand
GATATGGTTTTCTTAATCATATTGGAATAAGTGCTGGATATAAGTTAGCCTCTAAATGGTATTTCGGTTTTGATGGAAATTTCATCTTTGGGAATGACGTTAGAATGACGGGAATATTTGATCATTTGGTCGATTCTTATGGCAACATAACGGACATAAATGGGGATATTGCACTGGTCTATGTTTATCCTAGAGGATTTAATACGAACCTAAGTGTTGGACGCCTTTTTTCTGTATTGAGTCCAAATGAAAATTCGGGAATCTTTGTTCATTTAGGCGCTGGTTATTTAATGCACCGCATGCGCATTGAAACGCAAGATCAGGTAGTTCCTCAAATTGAGTTAGAATACAAAAAAGGTTATGATAGAATGACTACAGGATTAAATACACATCAGTTTATTGGTTACTCCTTCATGTCTAATGGTGGTTACTACAACTTTTATGCTGGAATATACGCACAGGAAGGTTTTACTCGAAACAGAAGGACTCTATTTTACGACCAACCTAACATCCCAGTTCCAACAGATCTGCGATTGGATATTCAATTTGGGTTGCGCGCAGGTTGGTATATTCCTTTTTACAAAAGACAGCCTAAGGATTTTTACTTCAATTAATGCATCAAATCTACAATCTCGGTATTTGTATTTACGGATTGCTTATTCGAGTTGCAGCTCTTTTTAATAAGAAGGCTCGAAAGTGGATTGACGGAAGACATAATTTCTTTAAAAATTTACCCGACTTACCCCAAAAACCAATTTGTTGGGTGCACTGTGCATCACTTGGAGAATTTGATATGGCATTGCCTGTTCTCAGAAAAATCAAAGAAAAAAAACCTGAATATTATTTAGTTGTTACCTTTTTCTCACCTTCCGGTATGGAACACTATCAAAAACGCCAACATTCGATAGATCTTGCACTCTACCTTCCACTAGATACCCCAAAAAACGCGAAACGTTTCATGAATTACTTAAAGCCTGAGTTAGGTATCATAGTTAAATATGAATTTTGGCACAATCACATACTCGAAGCAAAGAAAAATGGATCCAAATTATTTTCAGTGGGCACAATTTTGCGTAAAAATCAACATTATTTCAAGCCATTTGGTGGATTTTTTAGAAAAACTTTAATGTTATTTGATTGTTTCTTTACGCAAAATGAAAATACAATTGAACTTCTTACGGCAATAGGAATTAAACAAAGTGTGCTTACCGGTGATCCAAGAATTGATCAAGTCATACAAAACAAAAAGCAGTTCAAACCCAACACAAGAATCGAAATGTTTCTTCAAGGCAGGAAGGCCTTTATAATCGGAAGTTCGTGGATAGCGGATGAAAAAATACTTTTTCCATACCTTATACAAAACGCCGATTTGCCAATTATTATCGCACCTCATGAAATCGGAGAAGCTAATATAACTAGAATTGAAAAAAGCCTTTACGGCTTGACCCAAAGGTATTCTGAAGAAAACTCCAATGATAAAAACATTCTGATTCTTAATACAATAGGTCATCTTAACTCGGCATACCATTATGGCAGTTATGCTTATGTTGGGGGTGGGTTTTCAGGAAGACTTCACAACATTCTTGAGCCTGCAGTTTTTGGGTTACCCGTTATTTTTGGACCATATCACAATCGCTTTCCGGAAGCACAAGCGTTCATCGATAACGGAATAGGGTTTTCCGTTAGCACGACTGAAGAGATTCATAAAATAAGTAAACTGGTTTTTGAAAATCACAATATGCTTAGGGTAAAGGCAGAAAGTTATGTTGAAGGGCAAAGCGGAACCGATGATAAAATCATTTCCGCTATGTTTTAGCGGCTATGGATTCCAGCTTATAATTTCCAAATTTCCATTATTTTGGTTGGCATACTTCAATTGAACCTCACGAATCAATGCCTCGATAAAGTCCCACTTTATAGATTTATTGGGCACTAATGCAATCACCTCCCTGGCTGGCTTTGTATTATTTGCCGTAACCAACGATTTTAAAAAAGGATGCTTTTCTTCACTCACCTTGTAAAAATAGGGAACCAAGGAATATCCGCCATTTATTTCCACCATGCGCATTAACAAATCCAGATTTCCACCTTGATAATCCCAATCATCCTTTATCCCATCTTCTATACGACAGAAATGAACCATCTGATTCCGTATGCAATTTCCTTTGCTCAACAACCAGGGTTGCAACCCATTTAAATCGTCTTGCTGGACAAGCATTTTATCTAATTGTGGAGCAAAAACCCGAATTTCCTCTTGATACAACTTCGTCGTTCGCCACTTCGGATGAACGAATGGTCCGGCAATAATTGCAGCGTCAATTTCCTTCTTTTCGAGAGCTTCAATAGCCTCAATCGTTGTCAGTTCCTTTATCTGTAAATGAACCCCATCCAATTTACCTTTCCATATCTGAAACATGTCGGCAACCATATAGGACGCAATTGTCGGAATTACTCCAATCCTTATTTGTTCAACATGTTGCCCACTCATTCTCAATTGCAAGGTTTTAATTTTTTGACTCTCATTCAATATCTCTCTTAATATCGGAATCAAATCCGTCCCAAAAACCGTCAGGTCCAATGGATTACGCGATCTATCAAAAATTGGATAACCTAAAACCTCTTCTGCTTTGCGAATCTGCATTGAAAGGGTTGGCTGCGTTACAAAACACTGATCTGCTGCTCTTTGAAAGCTCAATTGTTCACTTAAAGCTAGAATATATTGCATTTGTTGAATGGAAATCATATAGCCATTATTTATAACTTTATAAAGTTAATCAATTATAACTATAACTCAATAGCTTTAAATTTGTTCTCAAGTTTTAGTATAAATTGAACGTACATAGGAGAAAATTTAAGTAAATCATCTTTGTATTGGATTTCATAAAAATTTTATTTTGAACAAACCTTAATTGATTAATTTTGTTAAAACTTAAGTTAATATCAATAATTTAAACAATAAAAATGGGAGTATTAGTAGGAAAAAAAGCGCCTTCTTTCAAGGCAGCTGCTGTAGTAAATGGCGGAGAAATAGTAAATGATTTTTCACTTGATCAATATTTGGGTAAAAACCACGTGGTTTTCTTTTTCTACCCAAAGGATTTTACGTTCGTTTGCCCATCTGAATTGCATGCTTTTCAGGCAAAATTAGACGAATTTGAAGCTCGTGGTGTGAAAGTAGTAGCTTGTTCAACAGACACTGAGGAATCACATTGGGGTTGGTTGCAAGTTCCGAAAAACAAAGGAGGAATTGAAGGTGTTAAATACCCAATTGTTGCCGATACTTCTAAAACCATATCCGAAGCTTTTGGTGTTTTAGCCGGAGAATACGAATACGATATGGATGGTAGTTTGGTAGCGACAGGACCCATGATTGCCTATAGAGGCCTATTCTTAATCAACAAAGAAGGTGTTGTAATGCATGAATTGGTTAACATGTTTCCATTAGGAAGAAATGTTGATGAAGCATTAAGAATGGTTGATGCGTTGCAATTTTTCGAAGAGAACGGAGAAGTTTGTCCAGCTAACTGGCACAAAGGAGATGATGGCATGAAAGCGAGCTTTGACGGTGTAGCTGACTATCTAGGATCACACTAAATACAAAATAAATTACTGAAGGTGGTTATT
>JBILIM010000264.1:0-3629 GCA_044349985.1 Crocinitomicaceae bacterium | reverse complement strand
AGGGAGAATTACAAATCCTTGAGCGTATTTTACAAATATTACTTTTCGTACGAAAAAGTAATCAAATTCGAGATTATGCTCCGGATCAATGTAGGAATTGTGATTTTGTTCAAAAGGAAGATCAATATTAAGGCCTACAGATTTACCGCCGCCTTTTTGAGCACCTTTGTTTGCGGCTTCCATAATTCCTGGGCCTCCACCAGTAATTACGCCATAACCCGCTTCAGCTAGCATCTCAGCGACTTCAATACCTATTTTGTAAAATTCATTTTCCTCTTTAGTTCTTGCCGATCCAAAAACAGAAATGCATGGACCAATTTTAGCCATACGCTCGTATCCTTCGACAAACTCTGACATGATTTTAAAAATCGCCCAACTGTCATTGATTTTTATATCGTTCCAATCCTTCCTTATCTTATTCATTTCAAGTCAAATTATTATATAAAGTTAGCTGATATGAAGTTTCTCTATTTTGATCAGTTGTCATTTTTATTAACAACTCATACAATTTGATTAATTTAACCACAATGTTCAGGCTATGAAATGGATTCCCTCCTTATTAACTGTCCTATTTATAGGTATTCACATTACAACGAACGCCCAGTTCATTCAACCGAGTGCGCATCCGAATAAAAAAAGAATTATTGCAACAAGTGCGGGAATTGGAATTGCAGGAACAGGAAGTTTAGTTGGTTTATATAACATTTGGTACAGTAAATCAGGCCTCAATACATTCCACACTTTTGACGATTGTTCGAATTGGATGCAAATGGACAAAGCTGGGCATGTTTTTACCAGTTATATGATTGGTCAATTTACAGGTGACCTTTTCAAATGGAGTGGCCTACCCTCAAAACGATCCGCACTTTTTGGTGCATCTATAGGCTTTGCCTATCAGACCACTTTAGAAGTATTTGATGGATTGAGCCCAGACTGGGGTTTTTCTTGGTGTGATGTTGCTGCTAACACAGCGGGTAGCATGATTTATTTAGGACAAGACTTGTTTTTAAAAGAGCCTCTATTTAGATTAAAATTCTCCTCGCATCTAACGGATTACGCACAATACCGACCAGAAATTTTGGGTTCCTCTTTACCTGAACGATTATTAAAAGATTATAATGGTCAAACCTATTGGTTGAGTTTTAGCCCAAGTCGTTTTTTAAATTCCTCAAAATTTCCTGAATGGTTATGTTTATCAATAGGTTATAGTATTGATCAAAAACTGAAGGCAGATAGCGATGTATTCTCCATTAATCAAAATGGAAGTATTTATCAATTCAATGCTCAGCGTGAATTGCTATTGTCACTGGATATAGACTTATCCAAACTACCTGTGAAATCGCCCTGGGCAAAAGCACTATTGAAACAATTGAATTACCTAAAAATCCCTTTTCCGACGTTGATTGTTAGGGATAACAAAATAACTTCCTCATGGTTGTATTTCTAGAAGCTCTATTTTAAATTGAAAATCCACAACATTACCTTCTTTCGGATCTGGCTGCATTCCAAACAGGGTTCTGTCCAATGAAGATTTCCCAATTAAAACAGGCACTCCTTTTTCGTTTTGACCAATATATTTTAGTTGGACTTCAACTTTTTGCTTTTTACCCAATAGCTCAAAATCTCCTTTTAAGACATAATAATCGCTTTGAGACTCCATTTTTGTTGATGAATAATTCATTTCAGGAAATTTAGAAACATTGAAATAAGATGCTTCCATCAATGATTCATCACGATACGCGTTAAAGGTTGTTAATTTGGATACTGGAAGCTTGACCCTAAATTTCGACCGATTGATTTCTTTGGCAAGTTCAATTTGACCTGAAAACTGTTTTATTGCACCCTTAGTGATGCCTCCTTTCGGACCAAGTTGAAAAGTTAATTCTGAATTGGATTCATCGATTTTATAGTTACCCACGATTTCATTCATACTTTTTCCGGGTATATCAAAAGGGTCTTGAGTCTTTTGAACTTCTGTTTTACCCGTTTTTACAGTTTCAGGTATGGATAAACCGATGTTCTCATTGGTGTTCGTTGATTTTAATGTCACTGAAAAGAAGAGTCCAATAGTAACGGAAATCAATAAAACAAAAAGATTTTTTAGCATCTCTCCAACGAAAAGTTGTGCAGTTGCCACGCCAAATATTGAAGAAAGATACGCGTCAAATCCACCTAAATCTGTTTTTTGTGTACCTAACCAAATCATCAAACAGGTAAGTAAGGATTGTATAATTAAAGGAACTATGAGCCTAAAAAAGCTGGAAGACTCAGAACTATTAATTGCATTGAAAAAGAGAACAAAAAATGCTCCAACTAAAAATCCAAAAACTATTTTTCCTAATGTAAAATCAACGGTATCGATGTGTTGAATTTCAATAATTGAGGCAAAGCTTGCGTATACCAGAATAAAAATGGGCAATCTAAAGTCTTTATTGTAAAATGATGACACTGCAGCTCCCAACCCAACTAAAAATACACCAAAAAACGATGCAAAAAAACTACCTAAATAAATTCCAATACCTGCAAGAATAATTTGCATCGCCAACTGCGTTTGTTGTTGATTAGAATTTTTAAAGATACGTATCAACACATCGTGTTTCAATTGACTCATTAAATGAATTAACGCGCCAAATACAATTAAAACCAAATGAATCGGACCGATATTAAAAGTATAATCTTGAATGCTAAAACTTTGCGACCAAGTAATTAGAACAGGCACAACACACAGTATCGGAAGTAAGAATTGTTTGAAAATCACCTTTTGTGAATTGGAACTTCCGATTAAAAAAGCCAATACGAGAACTACAATAGATGCAACTGTAAAATTAATATTGAGCTCCTTTATAGCAGTAAAGTTGAAAAGTGCTACCGCTCCAGACGCGAAGAACAAATAAGAAAAAGGATACAATGATTGTTTGATAATATAAAGTAATCCAAAGGTAAAAACGGTTAAAGCCAAGAAATAATATGCGATGTAATTTTCCATTTGTACTGTTTTTTACAAATATATTAATTACCGTGGTATATATCTGATGAATTCTTTAAAGTAACTGATTTTTCAATTGCAGACCATTGAGTTTACTCAAATAAAAATCGTCTAAATGTGACTCGAGTAAATTTAGGTGTTGAATGCGGTGGCAATCCGTCCCAACAAACTGAATCAAATCGTTATCGATTAACTTTTCAGCTTGTTTTTTTACGGTTTGTCCGTAATGACCAGTTAATGAATTTAAATTCAATTGAATATTGACACCCAATTCTCTATAAAACTTAGCTTTCTCAATGAAATCATCAAAATAGGTATACCTTTCAAAATGTGCTAAAATAGGTTTATACCCTTTCATTTGCATTTCAAAAAAAAGTACTTGTTCGTTACTTGGTTCCGAATGAAATGAAAATTCTACCAGAACATAATTATCGGAGAATGACAGTACATCTCCTCCCTGGACCGACTTTAAGAATGTATCATCGAAATAATACTCAGCGGCAGCCTCAATTTCTATATCCAATTGAATTCGATCAAGTTCATTCCTTAATCTGTTCAAACCGTTTTCAATCGTTTCGCGATTATTTGGAAAAACCTCAGCCATGATATGTGGCGTGGTTATCAATTTTCGATACCCTAAGGA
>JBILIM010000263.1:0-3636 GCA_044349985.1 Crocinitomicaceae bacterium | reverse complement strand
GATAATATCCAAACGATCCTCCTATATAATTAAGGTGATTTGAAAAATACCCAAGAAAAAGAGATGACCAAACGGTTAATAAAAAAATCCTTCCCATTGTTTTGCGTAAAGGAAAAATTTCAGTGTCCAGAAGAACTTTGATACCGCCCAAAAATAAAAGGAAAATGATGCCAAAAGAAGGGAGTCCAAACCATTTAAAAATGAATAAATGGGATGTCCATGCTCCGAATTTTCCCAGCCAATTGGCCACTTCAGCAGGGTCATTTTCAAATAAGAATTCAAAAAGACCTTTGTTTAAAACCCTGCTCTGGTCTTGCGACCAAGTGAAAATGTAAGAGAAACATGCCAGAAATAAATAAAAAGCAAAAAGAATCATCAAAACACCAATAGTGGTCTTCAATTTTTTGGTATTCATCTTTAAACCCAAAGAAGGAAATTTTCTTTGCTCCTTTGATTCCGATTTTTTTTCTGAATTTTTTGATTTTTTGTTCCCTTTTGACGACAAAACCTCTTCTTTTTCGTCGTCTTTTTTTGGGATATATTCGTTTTCAGCCATGTTTAATTTGTCTAACATGCTAAATTAAAGCAGTTGTGAATAGCTTAGCGGAGAATTTTATTGAACTTTAAACACGTTAATGTTAGTTAAGATCTCAGAAATGCATTGGTTCAATCCTCAGTCTTAATCATTTCTTGAACGAATTCATCAAAAGTCGTTTTTTTATAATCAGAAGGTATTCCAAAAAGGTCATAGTTTGGAATTTCTTCATTAATCTCAATCAATTCGTACTTCAAAAGGCCATATTCGCTTTCCAAGTAGTATAGTACAGGTAAACCAGGGAATTCTTCAAAGGTGTTGAGGTATTTAGAAGAATACTTCGGAAGATAGAAAAATTCGGTTTTTTGTTCAAAAGAAGGGTGCTCAACAAGAATTTTTTTCGCCTTCAAGTCACAAATTTTCTTTTTACCCATTTTTTTGTGCAACGTGTACAATGACGAATCCTTAGTTTCTTTTTGGTGGTTGGTTTGAATCGCAAAATTACCCTTGTCCAAAGTAAGTAGTAAATACGATTTATTGAGAATGAGATGTTTAATCACTATTTGCACACCAAATTCCTCGGTGTGGTTTTCAATTCTTAGCAAGGAATCGTTTGTATAAATCAACATTTTCTTTTCTGGGAAATACTTTGTGAGTGACGTATCCGCAATATTGATAGCATACGTGAGTTTTCCTGTAAAAGACTCATGCTTCTGACTTTTTCCGTTAAAAACGATTAGGAAACAAAATAAAAATAGAGATAGCATCTTCATAATTTCAAAAATAAACAATTAACGAATGTAATTGAGAATTGAAACAAAAGGTATGATTTAACATGAATCGGAATCCGTTTAAAGTACTAAATTTGTTCAATTCAATTTTATGAGTCGACGCATTAAATTTTTATTCAATTCATCTGAAATTGCCGCTGGAACGAGAGGTGCTTCATTAGGCCCGGAGTCCATTCGAGTGGCTGCAAGAACTAGCGGGAGTACATTATTTAAGTTACATGAAGTTCAGGTGTTAAAAGATTTCAACACGGTTTTAGATACTGATAATCAGAGTGCTTATGCTAAAAATATTGATGTTTTAGTTGAGGTGTATCAAAATCTATCTACAGTCATTTCCGACACATTAAAGCATGGTGATTTTCCAATTGTTGTTGCTGCGGACCATGCATCTGCTGGAGGTACTGTCGCGGGTATCAAAAAGGCATTTCCTGAAAAACGTTTGGGTGTAATTTGGATTGATGCACACGGTGATTTACATTCTCCATATACGACACCCTCGGGTAACATGCACGGCATGCCATTAGCTACAATTTTAGGCGATGACAATTTACCTTGTCAGATAAACCATCCTGATGGTGACACCATTCAGAAATGGGAATTGCTTAAAAACATTGGGATAAATGGAAAAAAAGTGCTACCGGAAGATTTAATATTTGTAGCGGTAAGAGATACGGAATACCAAGAAGAAGCTATAATCGAAAGGCTCGGGATTAAAAATTATACTGTAGAGGAACTAAGAAATCTTGGAGCGGTTGTTACCGCCAATGAGATATTAAGCAAATTGTCTTCATGCGATACTATTTATATTTCTTTTGATGTGGATTCAATGGACCCGGATGTTACTTCCTACGGTACAGGTACCCCTGTTAAAAATGGATTGTTTCCAGAAGAAGTGAAGGAATTGTTGTCGGTTTTAATCGCATCACAGAAAATAATTTGTTTTGAATTGGTAGAGGTGAATCCTTGTCTAGACAATAAAAAAAATAAAATGGCAGAAACTGCACTTGAAATTTTAGAAGGGGTGGTTTCAGCTTTAGCGCAAAATTAAGCAATGGAATCTCGAATTAAATCATACATCCTAGATCATGCAAAACAACTTTTTGATCAGGAAATAGCAGAATCACACGTTCAATTTCAAAAAACGCGAAAAGATGTTCAAGGTGATTTAACATTGGTTATTTTTCCATTTGTTAAATTACTATCATGTACTCCAATAGAAGCAGGGAATAAAATTGGAGAGGCCTTGAAATTGGCTTTTTCTGAGATAAAAAAAACGGAGGTTGTAAGCGGATTTTTAAATATAACTTTAGCCGATTCGTATTGGTTGGATCAAATCAACACCATTCATCAAGCAAAAAACTTTGGAATAGCTGAAAAGGAAACGCTTCCACTAGTAATGGTTGAATACGCTTCACCGAATACAAATAAACCGTTGCATTTAGGTCATCTACGTAACATTTTTCTAGGCGATGCAGTAGCTTCTATTCTCCATGCTGCTGGACATAAAGTGATTCGTACGCAAATCATCAACGACCGCGGAATACACATATGCAAAAGTATGCTCGCATGGGAAAAGTTTTCTCCAATCGATTCCAATGGCGAACGCGAAACACCATCCTCAACAGGTTTAAAAGGAGATAAGCTTGTGGGGAAGTATTACGTTGAGTTTGACAAGCATCTCAATTTGCAAGCTAAGGAAATTATTAATCGATGGGAGCAGGGCGACTTTTCTTCTACGTCTGAGCAATTACAATTGGAGGTCTTGAGATTGATGGGTTCACGCGAAGGCAAAGACGAGAAGGCCGTTGAGGGTATAGATGCCAAAATCAAAGAAATTGCTAAAAATCAAACCGATTTAATGCAAGATGCAAAGGATATGTTGGTAAGGTGGGAGGCACGTGATCCACAGACCTATTTACTTTGGTCAACCATGAACGGTTGGGTGTATGAAGGATTTGAAAAGACCTATCAAACAATGGGGGTTCAGTTTGATAAATTGTATTATGAATCAGATACTTACCTTCTGGGTAAAGATGTAATACTTGAAGGTTTAAACAAAGGTATTTTCTTTAAAAAAGAAGATGGATCCGTTTGGATCGATTTAACTTCAGAAGGCCTCGATGAAAAATTGGTTTTGCGTTCAGATGGCACAGCGGTTTATATGACCCAAGATATCGGAACTGCGATTGATAGATTCAAAGATTTTCCCGATCTGAGTCGTGTAATCTACACCGTGGGAAATGAACAAGATTACCATTTTAAAGTGTTGTTTTTGATTCTTGAAAAAATGGGTTATTCTTGGGCTGCCGA
>JBILIM010000262.1:0-3640 GCA_044349985.1 Crocinitomicaceae bacterium | reverse complement strand
GAAATCGTAAAATTGCTTTCCACTTTTCCTGAAGTTTTAACTGAAGCCGCTAAATCATTATCTCCAGCAGTTATTGCCAATTATTGCTATGAATTGGTTAAAGCATACAACCATTTTTATCAGTCGGTATACATTCTAAACGAACCCAATCAGGATCTGAAATACTTAAGACTCACCTTAAGTCAAGAGGTAGGTCGCGTGATAAAAAATGCCATGCAGCTTTTAGGAATTGAGGTGCCGAATCGGATGTAGCAGTATTACTTCATAAACGCATACATCAAAATGTTGGCGCCCATTTGAAGTGCTTCCAATCTTTTGTTTTGAGGGTCGTTATGAACAGCCTGGTCTTCCCAGCCATCGCCTAAGTCGGTTTGGAAGGTATACAAGCATGCCAAGCGGCCATCTATGATGACGCCAAATGCTTGTGGTCGATTTCCATCGTGTTCATGTATTTTAGGTAAACCATTGAAATCGTATTTCTGGTGAAATATCGGATGATCGAAGGGCAGCTCAACCAAATCATTTGAAGGAAAGAGTTTTTTTATTTCAACCCGAATGAATTCGTCCATACCATAATTGTCATCAATATGTAAAAAACCACCCGCCATGAGATACGTTCTCAGATTTTCAATTTCGGTTGAAGAAAATACCACATTACCATGCCCTGTCATATGAATCATAGGATACAAAAAAATATCCTGACTCGCTGCTTCAACATAGGGAACATCTGTTGAAATGGTTGTTCCCAACTCTTTATTGCAAAATTTTACAAGATTGGGGAGAGAAGTGGGATTCGCATAATAATCACCACCACCATTGTATTTCAAAACGGCAAGTTGCAATGATGTTTGTGAAAATGCTGTTGATTTTAAGCTTATTGTTAAAGTCAAAAGCCAAAATAGTTTAAAAACAGTTCTCATTATTAATGTGTAATTCGTTGAATAAATTGAGTTGCTGCAACAATTCCAGCAGTTTCTGTTCGAAGTCTGTTTGCTCCTAAAGATAAAGGCTTGTAGTTATGCTTAAAAGCAAATTCTACTTCTTCCAGTGAAAAATCCCCTTCAGGTCCAATCATTACGATTGCTTCTTTTTTGGTTTGATAATCTTCTATTGTTTTCTTCTCAGAATTGTAGCAATGTGCAATAAAACCGTTGGGGTGCATTTCACAAAAATCTTGAAAATGGATTAGATCATTCAATTCCGGTAAATGCGTGCGCTGCGATTGCTTCATTGCTGATAGCGCTATACGTTTAAAACGATCGATATTAATATTCTTTCTTTCCGAATTTTGACAGTTCAAAAAACTAATGGCTGTTACTCCAATTTCAGTAGCTTTTTCAACGAACCATTCCATGCGCTCATTCATTTTTGTTGGCGCGATGGCTAAATGCAAGTCGTAGTGTAATGACTCAAAAACAGGTTTGTTCAGTATACGTATAGCAGTTTTTTTATGATGTATAAAATCGATTTCAGCAACTGCCTCAAGACCTTTTCCATTGATTATTCTCACATGCGCTCCATTTTGCAACCGAAGCACTTTACAAGCGTGCAATGATTCCTCTTCAGATAATGTCTGTATCGAATCTGAATCGACCAATTCTGGAATATAAAACGTATGCATCAGTGTAACAATCTAAATATCATTTCCTTCATCAATTCACCTTCAGATACCGCACCTGTACTTCCAACACCTTTGGATTTTAGGTCGTAATCATGCAATACTTCTATATTCGCAGCGATTTTCTTAGGGTTAAAATGTTTTGAGGCCACTAACAATTCGCCGGCCACAAAAGGATGGATTTTAAGATAACTTGCAACGCCGTCTTTTGATTTATTCGGAACAAAATGTATACGCATTAACTGTGAAAACAATTTAAAAAGGGTAGGGATGACTACTACGATGCTTGTTGCTTTTGGATTGTGATCGAAATAATCGACAATTTTAAACGCTTTTTGAAAATCATTATGAGCAACTGCATTCGTCAATTCAAATACATTATAATCCTTCGAAATGCCAATGTTTTCCTCGATATGAACTTCATTGATCGTTGTTCCATTTTCAATTAAAATCGAAAGTTTATCGATTTCGTTAACGATGCGACCTAAATCATTGCCTAGAAATTCTGCAAGTAACATGGTGGCTTTGGAACTTATTCCGTATCCTTTTGCTTTTACCGCTTGTTGGATCCAATCGTTGAGCAGATAGTCCTTTACTTTGTCCGACTTAAAAACGATTCCATTCTTGAGAATGGATTTCATAATCTTCTTTCGCGAATCGAAAGCTTTGTACTTATAATTTACAACAAAAATGGTTGTTGGAGAAGGTGCTTCAACATAGCTTTCCAGCTGGTCAAAATGCTTGAAATCTTGTGCCTCCTTTAAAATTACCAATTTTCGTGCAGCCATCATTGGATAGTTCTTGAGCTCAGAAATTAAGCTTAAAGGCTCTGCATCTTTTCCGTAAATGACAATCTGATTGAAATCACGTTCATGTTCTTCGAGCGCATTCGATACAATGGCATCTGTTATTTCGTCAATAAAATAAGGTTCTTCGCCGTGTAAAAAATAAATTTGATCCAGCTGTCCGGATTTGATGTTTTTTATCAATTGACGATGGTCCATATCTTAAATTGCTGCGTATTCTTTTTCCCAAATTTGAACCAATTCAACTAAGGAATCGCTTGCTTTCTGCATATCTTGAATACTTACGAATTCATGTTTGGAATGTATCGCCATTTCTCCAGTAAAGATGTTCGGACAAGGGAGTCCCATAAAGGATAAACGCGAACCATCAGTACCTCCACGGATTAAAGAAACTTTCGGTTCAATTCCTGAATTGGACATCGCTTTTTTAGCAAAGTCGACAACAAAAGGTACCGTATCCAGAACTTCTTTCATGTTTCGATATTGTTCCGAAACTTCAAAAGAGTAGGTAGATTTGGGATAATTTTCCATTACCTTTTTTAAAATTTCTTCCAAACGTTTTTCGAAATGTACTAAATTTTCCGTTTTGTGATCCCTTATTATAAAGTGAATGGTGGCGCTTTCTAATGAACTTTCCACTGCGGTCGGATGCACAAAGCCTTCGCGATGAGCAGTCGTTTCAGGTGACCATTCATTTTTAGGAAGTTCAGCTATAAAGTCACTTGCGATTTTAATAGCGTTTTCCATTTTATTTTTTGCATAGCCAGGATGCGCTGAAACGCCTTGAATTACAATTTTCACGGCATCCGCAGAAAACGATTCATCTTCAAGGTCTCCAAGACACCCACCATCTAATGTGTAACCAAAATCAGCATTTAACTTTTTCATATCCAAATGCTCTACACCCCGACCAACTTCTTCATCGGGTGTAAACAATATCCGAATCGTACCATGCGGAACAGTTGTGTTTTGCATAAGGTAAGCAGCAAAATCCATAATTATAGCAACACCTGCTTTGTCATCAGCTCCGAGCAAGGTTAAGCCGCTTGCAGTGACGATATCATCGCCAATTTTTTCTTTTAAATAGGTGTGTTTGTCGGTTGTAATGACTTGGCTTGGATCATCAGGAAGTGTTATAGGTGATCCGTCAAAGTTTCTATGTACAATTGGTTTTACGTTAGTGCCAGAACAGTCAGGTGCTGTATCCATATGGGAA
>JBILIM010000309.1:0-3129 GCA_044349985.1 Crocinitomicaceae bacterium | reverse complement strand
GAATACGGTAAATCAATTTTAAACTCAACGGAGACCAATTGCCGAATGACCTGCGTAAAATCTGAAGAATATTGAGCAATGGTAAGGTCATCCATATCCTCCAACGATTTTGTATTATTTAACGAATTGGTATAACCTGTAACAGCTATCTGTTCCATTGCTGGGGCGTTATAATTATAATAGTCGTTGCGATACACATAATAATCGATATACCATGGGTGTAAATCAGGTTTTGTTTTATTCTGATAGGGATCATTTGTTGAAATACTCAAATTCACATCTTCCCAATCCAACCCTGAATTTTGGTATATTTTGGCTTTATACGTCAAATTGATTTTAGAAGTAAGTCCATCGCTTCTTAAATCATACAGAGGCGTCCATCCGCAACTCGAAACCAAATACGAAATGTTTAACTTACCAGAAACAGCCTCTTTGGAAGTGAGTGTAACTACAATTCGGTGAATTGGGCCCAAATCAATAACCTCACCTTCACTGCCCTGGTATTGTTTCAGTTTTTGCAAACGCAACTGCATCGCAGATTGCTTCTCAACTTTATCCGCTTTCTTTTGGTTAAGCGATGAAATGCTTTTATTGATTTCAACCATTTTAAGCATGTAATAATCTACGGTTTCTTTAAGCAGATTGATGGAATCGTTCACTTTTCCAACGCCTTTAAACATCCCATTGTTGCTGATTATAACCTTAGTTGTATTCAACACATCTATTTCACTCTGAAATTCAAGTATTTCGTATGCGATTTTATCTAAAGAATCCTCTAAAAATTTTATATCGTTTCGAATTTTTAGCGGCAATCCCTCAAGTGTTACAGCTTTTGGTTCAGGATAATAAATGGTGTATTTGGTATCAAGAATAACAACGCTACCGGTTGCTTTCACTTGAATACTGTTTTGATCAATTCTCGGACTGATGCCTTCAATAATAATTTCGGAAGTTCCTGCGCTTATTGAATAACTTGCTTTTTGGAACAATTGAGCGCCTTGCGCATAAACAGTAGCATCTGTTGTTGTGGCTTTTACGATATCACCATCTCCTGAAAATGCTGGAAATGCAATAAGCACCAGCAAAATAACTTTAAATATTTTATCCATGATTTTAAAATTTGATGTGTTTACATGACGACCGACTATTCGTTCAAATCAACACGAAAAAAAAATTGCAATGAAGGCATTTTTTAAATCAAAGCTTTGATTTCCAGAATGATTCGGTTTGACAATTCTTTTGCTGTCTCTTCATTTTGACTTTCAGCATAAATACGAATGATGGGTTCGGTATTGCTTTTTCGAAGGTGTACCCATTCGTTTTCAAAATAAATTTTCAATCCATCCGTAGTGTCTATTTCCAGATGCGAATGGTTGATTGTCATTTGCAAAAGGAGTTGATCGACATCAATAGAAGGATTCAATTCAATTTTATTTTTGGAGATTACGTATTTCGGATAGTGGTCTCGCAATTCCGATACCTTGCATTTTTTGTGCGCAAGGTGACTTAAAAACAAGGCGATTCCTACCAACGAATCTCTTCCATAATGCAATTTAGGATAGATAATGCCTCCGTTGCCTTCGCCACCAATAACGGCATTGATTTCCTTCATTTTTTCTACCACATTAACTTCTCCTACAGCAGAAGCTGCATAGGTCAAAGCTCTTTGTTCCGTAATGTCACGAAGTGCTTTCGTGGATGAAAGATTGGAAACCGTTGCTCCGGGAGTATGAGTAAGTACATAATCGGCTACGGCAACCAACGTATATTCTTCACCGAACATGGAACCGTCCTCGCATACCAATGCCAATCGGTCTACATCCGGATCTACAGTGATTCCAATATCTGCACCCTTCTCTTTAATCAAATCCGATAAGTCCGTTAAATGCTCCGGAAGCGGTTCAGGATTGTGAGGAAATTGTCCGTTGGGTTCGCAATACAATTTGATGATATTTTTAACGCCTAAAGCCTCAAGTAAGGCTGGTACATAAATACCACCTGAAGAATTTACCGCATCAACAGCAATGGTAAAATCAGCATTTTCTATTGCATCTTTATCCACGAGGTTCAAAGCAAGAATGGCATCGATGTGTTTTTTTAAATAAGAGTCGTTCGTTGCTACAGATCCGATTTCATCAATTTCAACAAAGGCATACGATTCGTCTTCAGCAATTTCGAGAACCTTTGCACCATCAGCAGCAGAAATAAATTCACCTTTATGGTTGAGTAACTTTAGTGCGTTCCATTGTTTCGGATTGTGACTAGCAGTCAAAATAATTCCTCCATCAGCGTGTTCCATAGGAACAGCTACCTCTACGGTTGGCGTTGTGGACAAACTTAGATCAATAACATCGATTCCCAATCCGACAAGTGTTGCTGAAACCAAATCGCTGATCATTTGACCTGAAGGGCGTGCATCCCGACCAATAACAACCTTTAATCTCTTGTTTGAATGCATTCCTTTCAACCACGTACCGTAGGCTGCAGCAAATTTCACAGCGTCGAGTGGCGTTAAATTATCCCCAACCGCGCCACCGATTGTTCCTCGAATTCCGGATATCGATTTTATTAATGTCATACCTAAAAAAAATGAAAATTATGAAACTTTTAAAGCCACCATTTTAAGGAGGGCAACAGCACATTCTACACCTTTATTACCGTATTTACCGCCTGAACGATCTATTGCTTGTTGTTTGAAGTTATCGGTGAGCAGGCAATAAGAAACCGGTTTATTGTATTTCAACATCACGTCCATAATGCCTTGTGTAGCTCCAGTGCACACAAAATCGAAATGCTTTGTTTCACCTTGAATTACCGAACCAATTGCAACAATACCATCGACAGGATTGGCATCGAACATAAATTGGCAACCCATAGGTAATTCAAATGCACCAGGGACGTAATACATGAAAATATTTTCAGCTTTTACGCCGTTTTCCAACAAGGCAGTTTTCGCTCCATCTAAAAGACTAAATGTAATGTCATCATTCCACTCAGAAACAACGATGCCGATTTTAAAATCGGCACCATTAGGAGTTGAAATCTTTTTGTATTCAGACAAGTTTCGACCAGCTGTAGCCATCGTTACTTTGTTTGTTTGTTTGTCGCTCGAGACAAATATTTCTCATA
>JBILIM010000261.1:0-3654 GCA_044349985.1 Crocinitomicaceae bacterium | reverse complement strand
AAATTGATTTAGGTGTAAAAGCCGATACCGAAGGAAATTTCTCTATACAAGGTAAATTACCTGAAAAGTTTACATTAAAGATTTCTGCTTTGGGTTATCAAACGGCCATATTTGCGCAAAGTGTTCAAGCATGGAAAAATGAAATATTGCTCAATCCAAAACATGTTGAACTTGATGAGATAACGGTTTCAGGTCCTCAAAGTACATTACAAAGAGAGAATGCGATTCGGATTGAATCCAGAAAATTGAGTGAATTGAATTCAATATCCAATTTGAATTTAGGTGAATCTTTAGCCCAAATTCCTGGGGTATATAATACTTCCACAGGAAATGCAATAGCTAAACCTGTTGTTAGAGGTTTACAAGGAATCCGGGTTGTTTCCATGTTAAATGGATTAAGAATTGAAAACCAACAGTGGGGTGGAGATCATGGAATTGGTCTTACCGATTTGGGTATTGGTTGCGTTGAAGTTATCAAAGGCCCTTCTTCTTTGCTGTATGGCGCAGATGCACTGGGTGGTGTGATTTATTATGTTGATGAGGCATACGCTCCACAAGGGAAATCAGAACTTGGATTTCAAACGTTGAATTTTAGCAATACACTTGGAACGGTAAATAAACTTCAATACAAACGTTCAACAGAAAAATCGAGATTTGCGCTATACGGTTCCTATAGCAATCATGCCGATTATCAACTTCCGTCTGGAAAATTTGCTGAAAATAGTAGGTTTTCCGATTACAATTTTAAATGGTCTTATGGAATAAATTCTTCGAATTGGGCGATGCAAATCCGATACACGTTAAACGGAAGTCGCATTGGAATTCCGGGTCATACGCACGATAGTATTATTGATTTTGCATCATTTCAATCGACAGAAAGGGGTAGGAAGCTTCGAATTCCTGTGCAGATTTTTATGAATAATCTATTGTCTGTTGAAAATAAGTTTTTTACCAAACGAGGCGAGGTTAATTTATTGTTGGGACAAACTGTTAACCGGCTTACTGAATTTGAGGAAAAGAATACCATTCCTGGGATTGATATGTTTTTGAGTAACTCCTTATACCATTTAAAATGGAAGTATTCCATTTCAGAGCGGTTAAACTTGGTGAGTGGCGTTCAGGGAATGTTTCAGTGGATTAAGAATACCAATAAAGGAACGGAGGCTTTACTTCCAAATGCATTTATGCTCGACAACGGTGCGTATTCTGTTTTGTCTTATCACCAAAAGAAATGGGCGCTTCAAACAGGTTTGCGAATAGATCAGCGGATTGTTAAATCCACTTCCGAATTCAACGGTATTTCTTCTTTCAATCGAAATTTTCAAAGTATTAATTTTTCTGCTGGATGGGTTAGGTCATCAGATTTTCATACGTTTCGTATTAATTTATCATCAGGTTTTCGATCTCCACACCTTTCAGAATTGATGTCGAACGGATTGCATCATGGTACTTTGAGGTATGAGATAGGGGATATCCATTTGAAAAATGAACGTGCAACGCAAATCGATCTTTCTTACGAATTGCATAATGAACATTTTCAACTCATCTTCAATCCCTTTTACAATTATATTCAAAACTTTATTTCCATAACACCTTCAGATTCTCTGGTAGTAGGACTGCCTGTGTTTTTTTATAAGCAAAAATCGTTAGTTCATCTTTATGGTGCCGATGTAAGTCTTCATTATCACCCGCATTTTGCACACTGGTTGCATTTGGAATCGTCATTTTCATTGGTACAAGCATCGGATAATGTGGGTAATGATATTGCACTCATTCCTCAAAATAGAATAAGTTCGAATGTAAAGTTTTCGTTTGATGAACGACCAAATTTTTACATAGAGGAAATCGTAATTCAGCATCAGTACTTCGCTGGACAAAATCGAATTGCTGTTTATGAAACATCGAGCTCAGCCTATCAATTATTAAATCTTTCCTGTAACATGAAATGGAATATTAAAAATCCCATCTATGTTGGAATAGGAGTAAAAAATATATTAAATGAAACCTATATTGATCATTTATCAAGATTGAAAAATATTCAGATGCCTCATCCGGGAAGAAATATCTATCTAAGTCTAAAAATGAATATTATAACAATAAACAAATAGAGTATGAAAAACAAAATGCTAAAATTTTTTACCATAGCGCTAATTGGTGCTACAGCGCTTCTTTCATGTGCCAAAAATAAATGTGCCGAATGCCATTACGATTATGGATCAACCCAAGTTGAATTGGGTGAAAAATGTGGAGATTCACTAAAAGAAGTGGAAGCTAATGGTTTAATGGTTAACGACACCTTATACGAGGTGCACTGTCACGAGCATTAATCAAAAAAAAACAGGTTGTTCATATGATCAACCTGTTTTTTAATATTTAGAAATGGATTAATAATAAATCCTTCTTTGAACTTTAGTAACGTGTTTAGCTAAACGAATTACCTGTTTAGTATATCCAAATTCGTTATCATACCATGCATACAGGACAACATTCTTTCCATCATTTGAAACAATTGTTGCATGAGAGTCAAATACGGAACAGCACGTATTTCCGATGATATCACTTGAAACCAATTCAGGGTCATAAGAATAATAGATTTGATTCACCAAATCACCATTTAAAGATGCCTCTCTAATTAAAGCGTTAATTTCTCCAATTGAAGTTGTAGTGTTCAATTCCAAACTCAAAATTGCTAATGAACCATTCGGAGTAGGTACACGCACGGCATTTGCGGTCAGTTTATCTTTCATGTCTGGAATAACTTTGGTAACCGCACTTCCTGCTCCAGTCGAAGTGATAACCATGTTGATCGCTGCAGATCTTCCTCTTCTTGGTTTTTTATGCATATTATCCAAAAGATTTTGATCGTTAGTATAGGCGTGCACTGTTTCAATATGTCCTTTCACAACGCCGTATTTATCGTTTACAACTTTAAGTATGGGAGAAATCGCATTGGTTGTACATGAAGCTGCTGAGAAAATGGTTTCATTTTCTACATCCAATTCACCTTGATTTATCCCGTAAACGATATTTGGGATTTCCTTTCCAGGAGCAGTTAAAAGAACTTTGGATACGCCTTTGGCTTTGAGGTGTCTTGATAATGCCTCCCTGTTTGTGAAAACACCAGTGTTATCAATTACCAAGGCGTTGTTGATACCATATTGTGTGTAATCGATATCCTCTGGATTTGCAGCGTCAATCATTTGAACGATTTGCCCATTGATGTTCAATGTTTTATGTTCTAAATCTTCAATAACGGAACCTCTAAAAGCCCCATGAACGGAATCATTTCTCAGTAGCGATGCGCGTTTAACAATATCTGCGTCTGAAGATCCTCTCGTTACGATTGCTCTTAATCGAAGTTGTTGACCTTTACCAGCTTGTTTGATCAATTCGCGAGCAGCAAGCCTTCCGATTCGACCAAATCCATACAAGATAACATCACGCGGTTCAATTTTGTTTTCAGCACTTACACCGATTCCGTTTAATTTGGCATGTAAAAAAGCTAATTTTGACTCAAAATTATCTTGTTCAGCAAGCCATTCACTGGAAAGTTTACCGATATCTAATTTTGCCGGTGCAAGATCCATTTTGTATATTTCTTCCGCAAGTTCGGATGATGTAAAAACATCTATGGGTTTATTAACGACATTTCTT
>JBILIM010000260.1:0-3681 GCA_044349985.1 Crocinitomicaceae bacterium | reverse complement strand
AACCATGATGAATCAATTTGAGATTCGTGATACTACAAATGGTCAATCTTTTGTAACATGCGTGTATTCTGGAGAAAAAAAGGTGTTTAACGAACCTTTTGATTGGTCTGCACTCGGTTATTCTAGAGAGCATACTTTTTCGCATTCATGGATGCCAACGTTTCCAGCTGACAATCCTGAAAAACCGGAATACAATGATCAACACAATTTATATCCAACAAATTTGCAACAGGCAAATACGCCACGAAGTAACTTGCCTTTAGAGGAAATTACGGGTTCAACAGTATTCAACTATCTTGAAGGGAGTGTAGGATACAATGTGAATAATCAATTGGTATATGAACCAAGAGCAGCTCAAAAAGGTAATGCTGCACGTGCAATTTTCTATATGGCTACGTGTTACAATGGCATAAGCGGAAACAATTGGGCTATACCTTCCAATCAAAGCCAAGAGTCACTCAAAAACTGGCACTATAACGATTTGCCAGACAATTATGAAATTGCAAGAAATGAATACATCTACAGTTTACAAGGAAACAGAAATCCGTATGTAGACTCTGTTCAATTTGCTTGTTACGTAGATTTTTCAAACATGACTTATATCACCGACGCACCATGCTCAGTAGGCTTGGAAGAGCAATTGAATGCGAATTTGGTTGTTTTCCCTGTACCTTCCAATGATAAAATTTATGTGCAAGTTAACAGTTTAAACATAGAGAATCTGTACCTTGTTGATCAAGCAGGAAGAACAGTTGAAAAGATGGAAAATGTATCCGTTCCGCTAATCGAATTAAATGTTGAAAAGTACCAATCTGGTTCGTATATTCTTATTGTAGAAACAAACCTAGGTCAAGTACAGCGTAAAGTTGTCATCGAATAATGCTTAAGTACATTTTTATATTCATCATTGGAGCAGGTCTATTGGCCTGCTCTTCTGTTAATACCGTCTTTGTTAGTGAAAACAATACCCAAATTGAAGCTTCACTAGGAGGAAATACGAAAGTTGATAGTATTATTCAGCCCTATAAAGATTCACTTGAAAAAGAAATGAGTGAAGTTATCGCAACCAGCCTTTATGATTATGCTGTCGCGCGACCTGGCTCTGCATTAGGCAATTGGGTGGCTGACGCTATTTTTGTAAACCAAACAAAGCATGTAAGACTATCCATACCAATTTTTTGTTTATTAAATACTGGTGGCATTCGTTCCACGTTAAATGAAGGAGAAGTTACATTGGGTGATTTATATAAGCTCATGCCGTTCGATAATGAGGTTGTTTGGGTTAAACTATCAGCTGAACAGCTTCCTTCAATTGAAGAATATTTGAGCGTCTCTGGTGGTGAACCGATATCAAATGCCACCATGTCATACGGTAAGTTAAACCTCAACGGTTGGACACAAAACACGACTGAATTTTGGGTGATTACTTCCGATTATTTGAAAAACGGAGGTGATAAAATGAGTTTCTTTTCCAAAGCATTGGAGGTAAATAACACCGGTAAATTACTAAGAGATGTGCTTATTGAAGAGGCGCGCAATCAGGGTACTTTGTTATTGGACACAACATTAAGGATTGAGTTATAAAATGAAAAGGAGAGACTTTGTCAAAAAATCACTTTTGGTTTCTGGTGGTTTAGCTTTAACTCCTCGATTCCTTACAAATGAATTGATTGATTCAAAAGCTAAATTAACCATTCTCCATACCAATGATACGCATTCCAATATTGATCCATTTCCTTTGAATCATGCAAAATTTCCAGGAATGGGCGGCGTTTCCAAACGCTACAATTTAATTGAACAAATTCGAGCTGAAACAGAACATGTGCTTTTACTAGATGCTGGTGATATTTTCCAGGGCACCCCCTATTTCAATAAATATGGTGGCGAACTGGAAATGAAGTTGATGTCGATCATGAAATACGATGCGGCAACAATGGGCAACCATGATTTTGACGCTGGTTTGGATGGCTTCTTAAAAGCTAAACAACATGCAAGTTTTCCATTTTTATGTGCCAATTATGATTTTTCAAACACCTTGTTAAAAGATCAAACACAAGCTCACGTTACTTTTGAAAAAGGTCCGTTAAAAGTGGGTGTTTTTGGTATAGGCGTTGAACTTAAAGGATTGGTTCCGGATGATAAATTTGGAAATACCATTTATTTAAACCCTGTAGACATGGCGAACGAACAAGCACAATTGCTGAGAAAACAAGGTTGCGATATTGTAATTTGCCTTTCCCATTTAGGTTTTGAACATGCAGAGGGCATTGTATCGGATAGAGTACTTGCAAAAAATACTAGAGGAGTAAATATCATTTTAGGTGGTCACACCCACACATTTTTGGAAGATCCAGCTGTAGAAATCAATCTAGATGGTGATGAAGTAATTATTAACCAAGTAGGTTGGGGTGGCGTTCGCTTGGGACGTTTGGATATTGAATGGGACGGTAAACTGAATGCAAAAAATACAGATATCGTAGTTCGATAAAATCGATTTGTTACATTCTAAATATGTTTTCGTAATTACTGAAAACCTTGATATGAAACGATTGATTTTCTCCATTTTAGTTTGCCTTTCTGCCCTGTCATTTTTCAGTGCATGTGGAAAATACGAAGAAGGCAACAATTATTCTATGTTATCTAAGAAATTAAGATTGTGTGGCGATTGGATGCTGTATGAAGCAACAGATGTAAATGGTAATGTAATCGATTCTTTAGGTTACGCAGAAAATCTTTACTTGAACAGAGACGGTTCGTTTAAAAAAACCGCAACAATTTATGATGATGGTAGAGTGATATCTTCTACAAGTAGCTCTGGTTCGTGGAGATTCATTTATGAAAAAGAATCTTTGGCATTAATTAATGCGAGTAGAAACATTAACTTGAAATACACAATTGTAAGGCTTTCTAGAGACGAATTGAAATTAAGAGATGAGCAGACGAATCAAACGTTTTATTTTCTCCCAATTTGATAAAAAAGGATTGAAAAAGAAAAGGCTGAATTGAAATTCAGCCTTTTCTTTATTTAATAATATCCTATTATAAATGAATCACCTCGCCGTATGCAGCTGCAGCGGCTTCCATGATTGCTTCAGACATGGTTGGATGCGGATGAACAGTCTTAATCAACTCTTCTCCTGTTGTTTCCAGTTTTCGAATGGCAACGATTTCTGCAATCTTTGGCCCCAGCAGCACTTGCCTTACCTGAAGCTGAGAATGGGAATTTACCAATTTTGATATCACGACCTGAAGCTTTTGCTGCTTTTTCAGTCATTCCGACAGAAGCAACCTCCGGTGAACAATAGGTACATCCTGGTATGTTTGAATAATCCAAAGGCTCTGGATGATGTCCACCAAGTTTCTCAACGCAAATAATTCCTTCAGCTGAGGCAACATGCGCTAGAGCAGGTGTTGGTATCACGTCCCCAATTGCATAGTAACCTGGAATATTTGTTTGGTAATAATCATTAACTAAAATACGACCCTTGTCTACAACAATTCCAACCTCTTCTAAACCAATATTCTCAATGTTCGCAGCTATACCAACTGCAGACAGCACGACATCGCATTCAATTTTCTCTTCGCCTTTATCTGTTTTTATGGTAACAACACATCCTTTACCTTTCGTATCAACCGATTCTACTGAAGAACCTGTCATGATTTTAATACCACTTTTCTTAA
>JBILIM010000259.1:0-3685 GCA_044349985.1 Crocinitomicaceae bacterium | reverse complement strand
ATTTTATCTTTACTGTAATGGTTTTCTTTAAGAAAAGCCTCCACCTCGAATCCTGCTTTTTCGAGCCAATTCGGATAGTCTTTTCCAAAAAGACGAACGTGATCTTTTTGCCAATAATACTTTTCTCGGTCTTCTGGAGTAACAATAGATGGATCTTCTAAAGTCGTTTCCCTTGTAAAATCTTGGGGCACCTGCATTATTCCCCAGCCGCCTGGTTTCAAAACGCGATACAATTCTGACATGCATTGTAAAGCATCATTTACATGCTCCATGACATGATTACAAAAAACAACATCAAATTGATTGTCTTCAAGCGGAATTTGATGCAAATCAAAATGCATGTCCGCAATCGGTGAAACGAGATCCGCCGTCAAATAATCGAGATTTGTTTGAGCTTTAAATTTTTTATGAAAACATTGTTCTGGAGCAATATGCAATACTTTAAGATTTTCCTTTGTAAAAAAATCGGAGTGATCTTTGAGATACAACCACATCAGACGATGTCTTTCAAGTGTTAAATCGTAAGGACACAAAACATTCTCTCGATGAGCAATATCAGAACCGTATGATAAAAATTTTCTGAATGATTTTTCACAGACAGGACACTCAACGTTATTCCCTTTAAACAACAGCGGAGCTATTTTCTTAAATGGGTAACTTAGACGAATCAACAAAGGTCTTGGTAGCCGATTCAATAAAAACTTGTAAAGCTTCTTCATTAAGACAAATTTAAGACAATGGATAATATATTGAAACGAATTTTCTATTTTTCGTTCTGAATTCAAAAAACAACTTTTACATTAAAAGTATGCGCTTTCCCTTTGCATTCATTATATTTCTTTGTAGTGTTAACCACTCGGGCCATGCACAGTTCTTTGAGGATGCTGTTATTAGCAATTACGAAGACAAATTCATCGTTTACAATGATTTAGGATTCTCAGCTTCTCCTTTTATTATAAAAAGTAATTTCTCAGGGGCTGCATCAAAATTAAATTACAGCCATAACTATAGATTACAATATGGATTTGGGATTTCCTATAAATGGCTTAATTTACATTTGAACTTACCGCTACCCGTATACACAAAAGCACTCAGTAGATTCGGAGAAAATCAATGCTACGGCTTACAATTTAGCTTAAATCCAAGAAATATACAACTGGAAATTGATGCGAAATATGTAAAAGGTTTTGCCATCAAAAATGCCTATTATTGGGATGACAGCCTTAATGAACTGAATCCAAACATCATTAAACCGACAAGTAAACTTCTTTATTTCGGTACGAAGGCTTGGTATTTTGGCAATGACAATTTCAAGCTTAAATACCTTAACGGGATGACAGGAGTATACAATCAAACTGTTTACAGCTGGTTTACAAATGTTGCATTTAGAATCAACTCACTAAAGGATGAAAATGGAATTATACCAAATCAATTGCACAATGATACTGTCACCAAAATAAAATCCAATACGTTTTCATCGGGTGAATTGTCATTTGTCCCAGGTTTCGCGAGTGCTTTCATTTTAAATAATTTCCAATTCTCTATCATATGTGGCGTTGGCGGAGCTATTCAACTTAAACAATATGAAAACAATAATACCAATAGAACTTTTATCGGACTCGTTCCGAGGTATGAAATTGGATTAAACATTGGTTATTCGAAACCAAATTATTTTATTTTTCTAACCAGTGATTTCGAAAATGTGAATCTTAACTGGAAAGACCTGAAGTATAACCAATTTTATTATGCGCTAAAAGTAAGATTAGGCTACCGATTTAAAACGAATAATAAGGTTAACAAACAAATTTATCTCACTAAAAGTTTGTTCAAATAATTTTGCACAGGTACTTTAAAAACGGTTCTAAATTCCGAAAGTTTAGTGATGCTGGTATCAAATACCCATACTGAAGATTCATTTGTTAGATCAACGAATGAAACCCTTTGAATTTGATTGTCTTTTTCAATAATTACGGATAATCGATTAAAAAAATCAATACTTAACTGATTTCCAATTGATACACTTAACTGAACTATCTATTGAACAACCAGATGCTTTTGAAAAACTCTCATCTGCAATTAAAACAATAAAATTGTCCTCAAAAATAGCATAGTCACCTTTTATTGGTGTCCCATGCGCATTCCAATTGCTTAAAAAATTATCCAATTGTTTACCTATACTAATTTTATCTACATCGTTGAGCACCCTACTTGATGGATATACCCACACCCTGCTTTGGTCTGAAAAGTTCTCAAACATATTAAAGATCTGCAGCGTTAGCAATCAATTCTGCAACATCGAGAACTGCGATTTCCGATTCCTTATTAAAATTCTTCACGCCATCAGTTAACATGGTATTGCAAAACGGACAACCCGTAGCAATAATTGAAGCTTCAGTTTCTATAGCATCTTCAGTTCGTTCAATATTAATTTCTTTGTTCCCAGATTCTGCCTCTTTAAACATCTGTGCACCACCAGCCCCACAGCACAAACCATTTGTTTTACACCTCTTCATCTCCACAAGACCTGCATCTAGCTTTTCAATTAACGCTCTAGGAGCTTCAAAAACATCATTAGCACGCCCTAAATAACAAGGGTCATGAAAAGTAATTTTTTTCCCTTTGAACGTACCACCATCTGCAATAACAAGTTTTCCTGTATTGATTAAATCCTGAATAAGTTGTGTATGATGAATTACTTCATAATTTCCGCCCAATTCGGGATACTCGTTTTTTAAAGTGTTAAAACAGTGAGGACAAGCGGTTACAATTCTTTTAATTTCGTATCCATTCAGAACTTGAATATTCATCATAGCTTGCATCTGAAAAGTAAACTCGTTTCCAGCTCTTCTTGCCGGATCTCCTGAGCAACTTTCCTCTGTCCCTAATACAGCAAAATTCACATTGCAATGATTAAGAATTTTAACGATTGCTTTTGTGATTTTTTTAGCCCTATCATCAAAACTTCCCGAACATCCTACCCAAAACAAAATATCAGGCGTTGAACCTTGCGCTAACATTTCTGACATTGTTGGTACCTTAAGTGCCATATACTATTTTTTTAATCTTCGTTTGCCCAATTGTAGCGGTCACTCGGCGAAAACTGCCAAGGCGCACCATTGTTTTCAATATTCGTAAGCATTCCTGTTAGTTCAGTCGGCATTTTGGATTCTTCCATTACCATAAACCTTCTCAAATCAACCAAAATGGATAGAGGGTCAATATTTACCGGACATTCTTGAACACATGCATTGCATGAGGTACATGCCCAAACCTCTTCTTCTGAAATATAGTCACCTAATAAACTCTTACCATCAGTAAAGTCAATCCCATTTTTTCGTTTTAACTCTCCAATTTCCGTAATGCGGTCTCGCGTATCCATCATAACTTTTCTCGGCGATAATTTCTTACCGGTTAGATTCGCAGGACAAACAGAGGTGCAACGACCGCATTCCGTGCAAGCATAGGCATCCATAAGATTTTTCCAAGTTAAATCTGTAGCATCTTTGGCGCCAAATCGTTGCACTACATTTCCTTCAGGCTGCACTGCATATGGATCCGCATTTGGATCTAGCATCAATTTCACCTCATTTGTAACACTCTCCATGTTAGCAAACTTGCCTTTCTTATTCAAATTAGAATAATATGTAACTGGAAAAGCCAATAAAATGTGAAAATGTTTAGAATA
>JBILIM010000258.1:0-3697 GCA_044349985.1 Crocinitomicaceae bacterium | reverse complement strand
AATAAACGCTGACCTCTATTGTACGTAACAGTAGATGTTGCCAAAGAGGTATCGGCTCCCCCAGATGGCTGGTATGCAAAAGTATCACTTTGCCAAATCAAGAAATTTCCTGTTTTTTGAATTTGATAGTTGTATCCTATTCCCGCTTTCAAACGCTTCCAGCTTTCAGGTCGCAGATAAAAAGTACCACTCACCCTTGCACGATATTCTGATTCACCTTCTCGATAGCCATCATTGTGGAAGCCAGTTGTTGAAATGGTATAACCCAAGTTTTTATGCATCTTAGAATGATATGCTTCCAATTGCTGTTGCATCGGATTGATTTTACCTGCTTCTTTCCACCAATTCAAGGTAGATCTCTTTGCATTGTCATAGATGCCATATTGCACTTTAACTTTAGTTTCCGGAACCAAGCCAGGTTCTTTTTCAGATAATGAAATGACACCATTTAAAGCCCCGCTTCCATATAAAACGGAGGATGCACCTTTCATAATTTCTATCTGTGAGGCTTGTTCCATCGGAATTGCATTCCACTGTGTATCTCCTGCATATCCAGAAAGAAGGGGCATCCCATTCCATAATAGTAACACGCGACTTCCTGTTCCATAAGCGAAACCTGAACCTCCTCGGATGCTCACTTGACCGTCCATAGTAAATACTCCTGGACTCTGATCAACAGCTTGTTCCAAATCTGTAATTCCCTTGTTATCAATTAATTCAGGCTTTATGATTTCCATGGAAATCGGAACTTCTTCAATTTCTTGCTCCCTTTTTCCTGCTGAAACCACAACTGTTGACATCGATTTTACTGGTGGAACCATATAAATGGTTATTGAGCCGGGTTGTTTAACCTCAACAGTATCATTAGCATAGGGTACCGCAATAGTTATTAAAGTTACTGGAAATTTGGCATCCGAAAATGAAAAGGTGCCATCTGGACCTGTAACTGCTTTTTGCCCATCGGAGGAAATTATTTTTGCACCAACTATGGGCGTATTATTTTCCTTTTGCAGAACGGTAACATTGATTTGAGAAAATGAAATAAAAGGAAATAATAAAAGTAATGTAATACGTATTTTCATGGTTTATTTTCTAGCACGGTAGCCGAAAATACCAAAATAAGTTGAATTTACCTTTCGGAATTTAAATTTTATATTGCAACTGCAACATGAACGTACGTGGTGCTTGTATATCTGCGGGTCTGCTCACGTATTCTGCGTTTAGAATATTATTTACTATAAAGCCCAATCTTAAACAATCTTTTACATTGTATCCGAATCTTGCATCAAAAACAAGACTACCTTGATTGTATTTTTCGCGGTATTCTCGCAATCCAGGAAGCACATACAATTCCTCATTTGTAGGATTTAAATCTTCAATAAAAACACGATCAATATTGCGCATAAAACTATTGTAACGACAGGAAATTCCAGCGCTGTATTTCTTGTAATTTAGTTCTATATCCGCCTTTGCTAAATGTCGGAATCGGTACTTCAGCATGTTAGTCGTAGTATCCGAAAACATTAAAATATAGTCTTTATTTGTATTCAAACTTATTGGGTTCATGTAGGTGTAACCCAATAATGAAATGACTTCTACATCTCCTATTTTGCCGGCACTATTGAATGAAAATTCTACGCCAGTGATTCGAGCTTTTTCCGCGTTTTTTGCCTTGAATCCTACCCAGTCGGTAAGATTTGATGGCGTCACAACAACAGAATCCGGATTGTAAACACCGAACGTATATTCAATCATATTACTGTATTGATTGATAAAACCTGCGATATCTAAATAACCTTTCCACTCGCCTAATTTTATAATTTGTTTAATCCCTAATTCTGCTGCCCAACCAATTTCAGGAGCCAAGTCAGGATTAGGAAAAATGATGACGCCACCACTGGAAGTTGCAGCATATCTTTCTGCTACAGAAGGAAAACGAATACCTTGGCCAAATGATGCCCTTAAATGTGTTGCTTTGTTAAGTTCATAATGGATACCGCTTCGAAAAATTGGATAAATTGGCAGTACTACAGATGAATCGTTATTGAGGTAATAGTAGGAATCTCCTTGTTTACCGTCTAATTCAAAATATTCCATCCGTGTTCCTAACGTAACATCCCACTTATCCTTTTTCCATTCAAACTGTCCATATAATGATGCATTGGTCGTATTGTGATTACCGAAAGCCGCACTTAAAATTTTGTTTTGATTCAGCGTAGAACCTACAGATAACGTAGAACCTTCTTTCCATTGTTTTTGAAATTGGTAATTGGCAAAATACATTTCCGCTTTTGACGAGGCATATATATTTGTTAAATCACCAGTAGAAACAAGATAATATCTCGTTTTAAGCTCATGCTTGTTGTTGTTTTTATCAAAATATTTTAAATAAGGATCAACATTTAAACGTAATGATTTTTGATAAAACAGTGTAGAACCTGGACCAGTTGGATCCATACCTCCTTGTGCTATATAACCTAGTGAGTCACTTTCCCAAAGAATGAACCCTCCTGTGTACTGATATTGCGCATTGAAAAAAGCACCCAATTTCAATCTGTCAAATTTAGCAGGCCTGTAATAGAACGAACCGCCCAATCTGGCCCTATTTTCCAATTCACCTTTTCGGTATCCATCACTTTTAAAACCATTTACGGAAAGCGTGTAGCCCATCTGTTTAAAGGACTTTCCATAGAATACGTCTGCAGTATAAAACATAGGATTGACGGTCCACCATTTTAAACTCGCTCTTCGTGGATTTCCATAAATACCGTACATTGCTTTCGCACTAAGCTCTCCTTCTTTGCTTGGATCCTTTTCCGATAAAGAAATAATGCCATTTAATGCACCACTTCCGTATAAAACAGATGAAGCGCCCTTGATAACTTCAATTTGAGACGCATTTTCCATAGGAATAGAATTCCATTTTACATCTCCTACATCTGGCGAAGTCATCGGGATGCCATTCCACAGTAAAAGTACCCGACTCCCAGCACCATAGGAATAGCCTCCTCCTCCACGAATACTCACTTGACCATCCATAGCATAAACGCCAGGACTCTGATCAACAGCTTGTTCGAGATCTGTAATCCCTTTATTATTAATGAGTTGGGGCTTAATAATTTCAAGAGAAATGCTGATCTCTTCAACCTTTTGTTGTCGCCTTCCGGCAGAAACCACTACGGCATCAAAAGTTTTCGTATTGGATTCAAGTAAAATTTTAATTGGATTTGAGTTATTTAATACTATGGTATCCGAAAGAAATAAATCTTTTGTTACAATTAAGGTGCATGGGAAAATAGGTTGATTGATAAAGAACTTACCTTCTGCATCTGTAACAGACTCTTTTCGCTTTTCAATATAAATTGTTGCTCCGTCTATAGGATTTGCATTTTCAATATTCACCACTTGCCCTTCAATTTGAGCAAAAGCCGAATATGAAAATAATATAAAGAATAAACCGACTAACTGTTTCATCAATTAACATGCTGTTCAATGGCTTAACAAATTTATAATATAATTCTGCATGATGCGCTTTTTCAATGAACTTAACACTCAAAATAGATGTGTTCCCACTAAAAATATTTAAATTGTATAGAGAATGGATAATGTGCAGCATAAATCTTTAAAATATAAAATCGCATTGAGTTTTTTAAATGGATTTGGAAATAAGAAAATTTCAAAATTGCTCAATCATCTG
>JBILIM010000257.1:0-3709 GCA_044349985.1 Crocinitomicaceae bacterium | reverse complement strand
CCGTCCAGCTTACGTTGTATGGTGCCGTGCCTCCTGTAGCGGTGATTACACCTGAACCGTTGTTGCCTCCATTACACGATACGTTGGTTGAGGTGTTCGTTGCTGTTAGTACTGTTGGCTCTGTTATCGTTACTGTTGTGGTAGCAGTACATCCATTGGCATCCGTTACCGTGATGTTGTATGGGCCAATAGATAGATTTGACAGAATATAAGCATCTCCACTTACTCCAATTTCAGTACCAGAAGGATTACCAGAGGAGGTTCCTGTCCAACTCACATTGTACCCAGCCAAACCATCACTAGCGGTGACTATTGCTTCACCGTTGTTAGTACCATTGCACGTTAGGTTGGAAGTGGAAATTGATAATGAGGGCGGGGTAAAAATAGAAATATTTGTACTTAGAGTTGCAGAACAAGCTGGGCCTTGAGGTGGAGTCAATATACACGTGTAAGTACCTGCGGAATTGACCGTTATTGTTTGCGTGGATTGACCAGTATTCCATGAGTAAGTACCAATACCCGAAGGCGCGGTAATTGTAGTTGATGAACCTGGACAGAAAATATTGGGATTTGCCAAAAGTTGTTGAGAGGCACATGAAGCATCTATGTAAGCATATCCATAATGCCCTGACAATGAACAGTCCCCTGTTGTAAACTCAACGGTTACATTTTGTCCAACATAAGCTGAAAGATTTGTAAAAACACTTGTCCAATTTGTATATAAAATTGTATTTCCTCCTGAAACAATCGCTTGATAACCAATAGCACTATTGTTTTCATCAGCATAAACCGAGTATGCTCCGCATGCTATACTATTTCCGGATTGATCTAAGACCCTAACTGTAAAATAAGGCCTTTCATTGGCGGCATGACCTGCAGGAGATTGAAAAACAACAGCGTAATTGTAAGTAAAATACATATTACTCGGATCAACTAAAAAAGATTGCGTCATTCTAGCAGCCCCAGACCCTGTTGTTGTTCCGTTACCTAGTCGAACAGAAAAGGTTCCGCCACCAGGGCCAACTCTTGGTATTCCAACTACCGGATCTACACCTCCATTACAAATTAAATGATTAGCACCAGCTCCAACGTTAACTGGGCTTGAGAAATCATATAGGTTGGCACTTGTCCTGGTGCCTCGCTGCAAGGTCCAACCGGTTAAATTGCCAGCTTCAAAGTCCATATTAACACATGGACCATTTAAAACTTTTACAGTATTATTAGGCTTATCTTTTATTATTGGTTTTTGGAAAATTTCACCCTTAAGCGAATAAAGAAAACTAGAAATTAAATCTGCTTCTTCAGATGCTGTCAATTCAGGATTTTCCAAAAGGGTTTGATTAACGATGTTTTGAAAAATCAAATAACTACTATCAATAAATGATTCTATTTGTGATTCAGTGTCGTATCTTTCAGAAACGCTTATGGCATCAATTACTCTCTTTAGTGGCCATTCAGATAAAACTGACTCCGCTCTATCGTGATTATTCGAAATTTGACAAAAAACAAAATTTGTTGAAACGAGTACTACGAAAGAAACGATATGTAAGGTAAATCTCATTTAATTTTTTTTGAATTTCAACGGTTATTCGTAACAACAAATCGGTTCAATCATTTTCAGTATAATTTGACTTTATCAATCTATCTTTTATTCAAATTACCGTATACAAAATATAACGTTAATGAAAGATTTGAGTTGCCTTTGAAAGGACCGTAAATGTTGAACAAACTTTTGAAACTTTACAAAGTTATGTGAAAGAAAACCAAAATCTATGGGAAAAACCAAAATTTATTACTGTCAACCAATACTTTAAGTAAAAACACGTAGTTATTACTGTAAAGTTAATTATTAACGATAATATAGAAATTTAGTGAAATTGCTATTCCGAGCCAAATTACGTATGGTAAAATAAGAAGTTGAAATTGTAGTTTAAATTCGCTGTAAACCAATAATACAAGCAGTGTTATTAAAAGAAGCAGTAGTATTAATAAGGCGAGCACGGGTAAATGAAGATTAAAAAACAAGGGATTCCAAAGGATATTCAAAAACCACTGCAAAATGAAAAGTGTTAATGTCAGATTTAATGATTTTTTAACTTTAAATACTGTATAAATATAAAAGGTGAAACAAATCATTATGAAAGTCCACGCAAAGCCAAACACCCATCCTGGGGGCGTCCATGGTGCTTTATCAAGTGAAATGTACCATTCGTTTGATGCTGGTGAGCCGCCCATAAGTAAACTACCTATTGCCAAGGCTCCGAAATTTAACACCAAAATCCCTGTAAAGACAACAATTTTAACGTATATGCTTGAATTCGATGGCATTAACTTTCTATAAATCTAAATTTTGTGAAGTTTTAGCGTATGCAATTACCGCATTCTTAACAGATTCAGACAGGGTTTTGTAGCCTGCCTTAACTTTTTTAGCATCCGCAGCAATACAGTCAGAATAGCCCAATATTGCAGGTGCGTTTTCTTGAATAATGAGCCTTAAAAATCGGTATTCTACATTGGTATGATCGAGACTAATAGCAGTCTCAAGCAATTCTTTTCCGGCTTTAAACATTTTACTCTTGTCAGCTAAGGTTTTAAGCTGTCCTGCTCGTTTCATTTTTATTGCGCCTAAATAGGCATTTCGTTCGTTGCTTTGTGATGAATTTTCTAGGGTTGTAACCATTGCTGAGACTTCAGTCGAAGTGCCATCTGAAATGGTATCGAAAAATGTACTTTTCGAAAAGTTTAAAACTGCAGCTAAAAATGAAAGATATATGATTGGCATAGTGGATTTTTACGTTTAACACCTTAATTTATGAAATGTTCTCGAAATAGCGTTAATTAA
Source organism: Crocinitomicaceae bacterium (assembly GCA_044349985.1). Classification (GTDB taxonomy): domain Bacteria; phylum Bacteroidota; class Bacteroidia; order Flavobacteriales_D; family Crocinitomicaceae; genus M0103. The sequence goes on along the minus strand of JBILIM010000257.1, from coordinate 867 downwards.
TGTTTTCTCTTCAAAACAAATGGGGACTTGCCGTTCGTTAGATTAATTTCGAAATCACTAATTGAATAATCCGGGCGATAGTAGTCGGTTGAAATAATTTGGGCATTGCTTTCAAAAGCTGATTCAAACAAATGGTAATCTAAATTTCGAGCCTCAATCGTTCCTGCGTCAGTCCTGGTTCGAACAATATATGAATTGCTCAAGTCCTTTATTTCCTGCTCTATACCCACTGGGTTGTTTCTTATCATGAAGGCACATGATTTTTCCTGAGGCTCACTGTATACAAACATCAACCTGTTTTCGTCTTTATTAATTGCATTTGTATAAAAACCATTTATATCTCCATCTAAAATAAAAATTAACTTTCCCAAACAGTCATTTAATTCAGGCCATCCTTCTGTTCGAAGTCGCTCTTGAATTGAACTGTATTGCATTTGTAAATCTTTAGGTGAAAAAACCTCATCGGTATTAAAAACTGATAGTATTTCTTTTTCAATTTCATAAAAAATGGATGAATCTGTCACCGGTGCTTTTTTAAAACCCATGCGATTTAAAAATTTTGAATAATCCCCGGGGGATTCCCGCTTAATCTCCAGATTTACAAATAAAGGAATATGATCCGGGTTTTTCCGACTCCAGTTTTTTAAATCTTCAAGTGCAGCAATAAACGTTAGATAATTGCTCTCATAATCCACATCTGCGATATGTAAAAGCTTTAAACCGGGCTGACTCAATTCCATGTCTTTTGATCGCTGTTTTAAGCCGGAAATAAAAAAGTTAATTCTTCTTTTTGCATAGGCACCGGCTTCAGGGTCGTAAGCCAAATCAAATTCAAATCCTCTGATTGCGAAACTGTCCAATTGAACT
>JBILIM010000256.1:0-3718 GCA_044349985.1 Crocinitomicaceae bacterium | reverse complement strand
CATCAAGCTTTTACCCAAGTCCTGAGGCTAGAGCGAACTACATAAGTTTACTTAAAGAGAAAGGGAGTCTAGAAAACTACCTTTTAAAGAATATTCGAAAAGATGGAAAGGTAATTCAACTTTTGGTAAATGTCACGTATTCAGCTACAGGTGAAACAAGTGGTATCATTGAAGGAACATTATTAGACATAACTGCATTAAGCGAAGCCAACGAAAAATTGGCAAACCAAAAGAAAGATTTGGAAAGACTCGCTTACTTTTTGGATCAAACTTCTGATGCTATTCAAGTTGTTGATGAAACCGGGCACTTTGTTTATTTGAATAAAACGGCTTGTGAAAGATTGGGAATACCGCAGGAGGAAACAAGAAATTACACCATTTTTGACATTGAAAATTACTTCAAATCGACAGCGGACTGGCAATTGCACATTTTAGAGCTTCAAAAGATCGGTAAAATTATGATTGAAGCAAATCATAATAACATAGTAACGGGAACTAAAATTCCCGTAGAGATTACAGCTATTCCTAGAGAATTTGACGGAAAAACGTATGTGATCTCCTCTTCGCGTGATATCACAGAGAAAAAACAGGCACAGGCCGTTTTGGATGAAAAGAATAAATTCGTACAAGACCTCACCTCTGCAGTTAATGCAAGTTCTCTTGTTTCCGTTACTGATAAATCAGGAAAAATAATTAATGCAAATGACAATTTTTGTCGTACTTCAGGATATATGTTGGACGAATTATTGGGTGCTGATCATAGCATTGTGAATTCCGGATACCATACAAAAGATTTCTGGAAACAGATATATGAAACAATATTTGCAGGAAAAACATGGCACGGAGAAATAAGAAATAAAAAGAAAGACGGTTCATTTTATTGGGTGAATACTGTTATTTATCCAATTCTCAACGAGCAAGGTGATCCCCACGAATTCATGTCCATCCGACAGGATATTACCCATGCCAAACAAAATGAGCTCATTATTCAAAAGCAAGTCAACCTTCAAGATTTGTTGATGCGGACCGGTACCCGTTTAATCAATTTGGAACCTGAAAATTTGGATACTGAAATCAATGACGCCCTTGAAGAAATTGGTTTGTTTGTTGATGCCGATAGATCCTATATTTTTGATTATAATACAGACAACCAAACCACAAGTAATACTTACGAATGGTGCAGGGAAGGTATTACACCGCAAATTGATGAATTGCAGCATATTCCATTTTCTGAAGTTCCAAAGTGGATAGAGGTCCATTTTAAAGGGGAAATTATGGATATTCCTTCTGTTGCTCAACTAGAGGAAGGCAGGTTTAAAGAGTTATTGGAAGTACAAGATATCAAAAGCTTAATTGCCTTTCCAATGATGGATGGTAATTCGTGCATCGGATTTATCGGATTCGACTCCGTAAGATCAGAGCATATTTTTAATGAAACCGACAAAATCATTTTGGAATTGTTCGCCGAAATGGTTGTGAACATAAAAAAACGTCTCGATTTCATTCAGCGAATTGAAGTTGCGAATAAAAAGTACATTGACATCAACGAAGGCCTAGAGCGAACCGTTGCCGAGAAAACAGCAAAAAACAACGAACTAACGCAAATGATGTCTACTCAGGACAAGTTGGCAATGATCGGTGAAATTACAGCTGGAATCACACATGACTTGAATACGCCGATAGGTGCCATTAAGGTTGGGGCAGAGAGTATTCGTTATACACTTGAGAATTTATTTAAATCGGTAATTGAGAAGTGTTCTACCGAACAATTGCATTATTCGTGTAGTCGATCTACCCAGATGAACGTTCAAATGTTTGTGGGTGGTTTGCAAATGATGCGTGAAACGAAACAAGTATTGGGATATCTTAACGCGAATTACCCTGAGTTAAATGACGATGCAGACAAACTGGCTTCAGCATTAGTGAAAGCAAGAATTTTAGATGATGAGCCAGAAGTGATTGAAAAAATAATTAAAGCACCAAATAGCCTTGAATTCATCGATCTGATTTACCACATTCAAAGTGTTCGAACCTTTGTTGATACGGTTTTGGAAGCAGGTGATAAATCCGCCTCCGTTATACGAAATCTGAGGTTTTATCTGAAGGAAGGTGGGAACATGGAGAAGGTAGATGTTAATTTGGCAAACAATTTAAGGACCGTTTTGAATGTTTTCAATCACCAGTTAAAATCGAATATCGATCTTCAATTCGATGTCTCGGAAGATTTGGTTGTTTTTGGATATGAAAACAAACTGTATCAATTGTGGTCCAATTTGATTAAGAATGCCATCGATGCCATTGGAGATAGCGGGCAACTCATCATTAAAGGTAAATCGAATGGAAATTTAATTGAAGTGACCGTGACCAATAGCGGTAAAATGATACCTGTTGAAATTCAGGATAGGATTTTTGAAAAATTCTTTACAACGAAAAGCAGTGCCAATGGTACTGGTTTAGGATTGAGTATTGTTAAAAAAGTTATTGAAGAACACAGTGCAAAAATTAGGTTAACCTCAGATGATGCGTTTACATCATTTATTGTTACCTTTGAAACGTCAATTAATCATAGTATTTAAGATGCATAAATATGCTGTAGTTTGTATTGATGACGATCCGCTAATCACCTCATTGTTGAGTTTTCAGCTAAGAAAGGTTATTGATACGAAAACAACTTTTATCGAAACGTATTCCAAGCCTACAGAGGTAGAAAAGCACATTGAAGAATTGATTGATTTTGGAGTCAATTTGGTTTTCATTATCGTAGACTACCAAATGCCAGAGATGAATGGAGCTGAACTCATTCGTAAACTCAAGCAAAAATATCCTTGGATTTCATGCATAATGCTTTCTGGCCAAGCCAATGATTTGGTTGTTGGGGAACTGAAAGAAGACCACTTGCTCGAAAAATATATAGCTAAGCCTTGGAGTGAAGCGGATTTGTTTGAAGTAGTGCGACCACTCATCGAAAAAATTTCAGAAGAGAATAAATAAGCCAATCAGCCGACATTTAGTATGATTTTCTGCTATTAGAAGCGGTTTCTATTTCCAAACGGTTTTTATAATCGCTACACATTTGTTTCGTTTAATCTTGATTTCTATGGTCTAAGTGATTTTAATGAACGAAATGAACCATTTGATTAATTTTCAAAAAACCTTTGATTTGTATGTTTGGCGCCAAATTAATTAATCTAAACATGAAAAAGCATTTCAAATTTGGCGCAATTGCCCTAACATTATTATTGGCTTCTTGTGGCGGTGAAGAAGCAAAAAAAACAGAAACCGCAGCTGCACCTGAAAAACCAAAATACGACTGTGAATGCACGGAAATAGAAGATTGGAAGAAGGGTGGAATCAAAAAGGCAATTCGAGATGGTAAAGATTTTACAGGTGCCTGCGTAGAGTTAACAGAAGACCGGGCAAAAGACACCATTGGAATACATACGTTTGACAAAGGATTTAGAGTGAAATCGCAGTGTTATCAAATGATTTTTGATCAAAAAGTACAAACTGTGGATATGTCATACGATGAAAATGATAAAAAGACAGGTTATCAAAGACAATTTCTCGTTGTCAATAAAAAAGATAAATATTGGTATACCAAAAAATATAAAAGTTTCGAAGCGGATGCTGTCAAAGATAGTTGGTTTATCTCCAAAGCTTCTGGTAATTTATACGGACCGTTTTTCTCAATTACTTACAGAGATTTTAAATATGCTGA
>JBILIM010000013.1:0-13854 GCA_044349985.1 Crocinitomicaceae bacterium | reverse complement strand
AAACCACTGAATTTAGTAGCAATAAAGCTGGTTCATTAACTGTGATGGTATTTTGTTTTACACACCCATTCGCATCTTTGACATAAACCACATAGTTTCCTCCATTTAGATTATTGAATGTATTAGAAATTTGGTACGTGGAACCCGTTAAACTGAAATTTAAAGCTCCCGTTCCACCATAAGCGTATACCGTAATAGAACCATCATTTTCATCATGACAACTTACATTAAGCACACCTGTATTGAAGAATATCTCGGCAGGTTGACTAACCATTGCACTGATTTCTCCAGTGCAACTAGCAGCATCTCTCACAATGATATTGTATGCTCCAGCCGTTAGATTTGAAAATGTATTGCTGGATTGAAAAGTCATTCCGTTATCAATACTATACGCTAGAGTGCCTGATCCACCCGCCGCAAAAACGGTTAAACTTCCATTGTTTGCAAAATGACAGCTGGCATTCACTACAGTGTTTGTTATTGTAAATGGACTAGGTTGTGTTAAGGTTACGGTTTGCGTACCGATGCAACCATTTACATCACGAACGTAAACACCATAAACTCCGGAACTTAAACCCGTAAAGATATTGTTACTTGTCCAAATAACACCATTGATACTGTACTGAAGTGTTCCTGTTCCACCCGTTACGCCATTTATTGTTATGCTTCCATCATTGCCATTATAACAACCAATATTCGTGTTGCTCACTTGTCCAATAACTGGACCGTTGGCATCGAAAATGGTTTTTGAAATCACAGTTTTACAATTTGAACCGTCCTTAACCGTGATGTAGTAATTTCCAGCCATTAAAGAAGTAAAAGAACCAGAACTGTTAAAGGTTAAACCATCTAAACTGTACTGGTAACCTGATCCTGATCCTCCTGATCCTATCACAAGCAACGATCCATTGTTGTTGCCACATGTGGAGTTGGTTGCAGTTGCACTGGCTGCAATTGCTGAAGGTTGATTAATCGTGACAGCGGTAGTGCTGGTGCACCCATTTTCATCTCTTACGGTCAAGTTGTAGGTTCCGGCATTCAAATAATTGAAATTGGAAACAGGTTGATAATTTCCTCCACCAATACTGTATTCATATGGAGCTGTACCACCTGAAACATTCACTTGTAAAGTCCCATCACCAGAATTATTGCATTGTGCGCCATTTACAACATACCCCAAAGCCATAGAAGTCGGTTGACTTACTGTTACTGGTAATTGCTGGACACACCCAGCAGCATCTTTCGTGTAGACAATGTATGATCCAGCCGCCAGTCCTTGAAAGGTTTGTCCAGATTGATAATTTACATTGTTTAGGCTGTAGGTTAACGTTCCCGTTCCTCCACTCGCAGTAGTTAAACTTATTGATCCATTGCTTTGACCAAAACAAGCGGGTTTGTTGGAAACGGCATGTGTTTCAATGGCAAGTGGTTCTGAAATGAAGTAACTTTGTGAAGATTTACAATTGGAGGCATCCTTTACGATGATATTATAAGTTCCAGCACCTAAAGTAGAGAATAAGCCACTTGTTTGATAGGTTGAGCCGCCATTGATGGAATATTGTAAAACTCCTGTACCACCGGTTCCAAGCACTTGAATAGTGCCATTGTTCCCTGCATTACAACTGCTATTGGTAAGACTTTGTTGGTTTAATACAGGAGCATTTTGATTGTTAACAGCAATTGTTGACGTTTTCAAACATCCGTTTGCATCTTTTGCTGTAACAGTGTAAACACCTGATGCCAGACCATTAAATGTACCTAGCGTCTGAAAACTTCCTGAATTTAATTGGTATTGAATGGTTCCTGCTCCTCCCCCGGCAACAGCAGTTATTGAACCATCTGAACCTCCACAGGTTGCCTGCGTTGCGTTTAAAGTCGTAAATGTCATTGAAGCAGGTTGATTAATGGTCACCGCATTCGTTTTGATGCATCCAAGATTATCGCGTACTGATAAAGTATATGTTCCAGCTGCCAATCCCGAAAACGAAGTTACTGTTTGATAAGATGGGTTACTGATACTGAATTCGTAAGGTGGCGTTCCTCCGTTTCCGGTTGCGATAAAACTACCATTCTCGCCTCCAAAGCAAAGATTGTGTTGTAAAGAGGATGCCGTCGCATTCAACCCAACGGAAACTTGAGCGGTGTGTACACTGGTGCATGTACCTTCCCAACCCACAAGTGTGCATGTTAACGTCACCGTATAAGTACCGGCATTCGTGTATTGATGACTCGTGTTTTCAGTGTATACTGCTGGAGAACCGTCTCCAAAGTTCCAGGTATAATACTGTGCTGAACCCATGTAATTGTCGAGTCCAATCCTATTGAACATGGTATCTTTTGAAAATGTGGAATTATTGGTCATTGAAACAGTTCCTCCTGTATTGATACAAGCAGCGCTCAAATCAAAATCAGCACTCAAGAAACTTGTCATTCTTGGTACAACATAAAAATCTCCATTTTTTCCAAAAGTATTCATGGCTGATGTCCAGTTGTTTCCTGTTGTTGTTCCAGCCAAACTTGCGAGATCAGCACCGAGACCTTCACCATCGCCAGTATATTTCAATTGAAAAATAGTACCATAAGGCCATGCATTTCGTATGGCGACACCAACAGCAAAATTTCCATTCAATACCGTTCCGCCGTTTGGCATGGTTACCGTAATATACCCTGTTGCATTATCACTTGACCAGAATACGGCATCGGCAAACGCCAATTGGGCTGTTGGTCTTTTATTTGCATCAATTTGATAGACGCTAATTCGTAATGGAACCCCGCCTGTTGATGGGAAATTTCCATATACCCGCACTTGACTTAATTTACCCGGACCGGAGAAATAATACGTTTGTGCTGCTTTTTCTTCATTACCATTCTGAAGGTTGTAAAAACCTGTTCCGCCAACATTTCGCGATGCTACATAACCGTTTATGTCTGCACAAGTTGAAGATTGTGCCTCAGAAAAGGTATAGAAACAAAACGTAAAGAATACGGCAATTGTAATTCTACTCATTGTAAATGCATTTTAAATTAATACTCTGTGAATTTTCAGAGTTCAAGCTAACGCGGCAATTAAAAATGGACTATTAATTTCTGTGAATGTTAGGTTTAGTTCATGGAAATAGGTTTTTTCAATAATCAAATTTTGGCTAAAAATTAAATAGATGCAAATCGATAGGATTCTTTAAATTTGTTCAAATTATTCATGATGGCATTAGTTGGAATTATAATGGGAAGTAAATCAGATCTTCCTGTAATGCAAGCAGCAGTTGATATATTAAAAGAATTTGAAATTGCTTGTGAGGTGGATGTGATTTCAGCTCACAGAACCCCGGAACTTATGTTTGAATATGCTAAGTCGGCGCATTTAAAAGGAATAAAGGTCATTATAGCTGGTGCTGGAGGGGCTGCACATCTGCCGGGAATGACAGCGAGCATCACACCACTTCCGGTTATAGGTGTACCAATAAAATCTTCCAATTCAATAGACGGTTGGGATAGCATTTTATCCATTTTGCAAATGCCTAATGGTATTCCAGTAGCAACAGTTGCGTTAAACGGTGCTCAAAATGCAGGAATATTGGCCGCACGAATATTAGCCTCATCAGACTCAGCATTACTGAAGAAAATTGAAAATTATATGGAAGGACTGAAAGACAAAGTTTTCGAATCAAGAAAATCCTTATAACTACTCATAAAGCAAGTATTTCTGTCTTATTTTCTTGAACTGACTGATACCGTCTTCCCAGGTTGATCGTATTTCTTTTGAAGACCAGCCTGAAAGCAGTTGTTCCTTTAGTGTATCTGTACCAGCAAGTTGATTAAAAAACGCATTTTGATCAATAAAACTTACCGAGTCACTCAACAACTCTTTGGCATGAATCAAATAATTTAAATTGATTTCATACTTCCTTTTATTGACTGCTTTTTTTAAATCAAAACCATGGCACAATTTGTTTTCATATAGTGGGTTTTTTGCACCTGTTGTTGATATTGGCGTAAATGAAAAATCTGTATTTGGGAATTTAGGATGACCGTAGGTTTCAAATGGTTGATCGGTTCCTCGGCCAACACTCACTGTTGTAGCTTCAAATAAACACAAGCTAGGGTAGAGCGTAATGGCTGTTTCAGATCTTAGATTTGGTGATGGAGGGATTGGTAAATTGTATTTCGTTTTATGAGTATAATTTTTGCACGGAATTACCCAAAGTTTACAAGTTAAACTATCATCCAGCCATCTTTCACCATTAACCATCATTGCATATTCTCCGATTGTCATCCCATAGACAATTGGTACAGGATGCATGCCGACAAAAGATTTGTATTTCGGCTCAAGTATTGGGCCATCTAAATAATGTCCATTAGGATTTGGTCGATCAAGTACAACCAATTGTTTGCCATTTTCTGCACAAGCTTCCATGACATAATGCAACGTTGAAATGTAGGTATAGAATCGAACACCAACATCTTGAATGTCATAAATAACAATATCAACATCTTTCAATTGACTCGGCAATGGTTTTTTATTCGAGCCGTATAAACTAATTAAGGGCAAACCTGTTTTTTCATCAATCGTACTTCTGAATTTTTCACCTGCATCGGCGTCACCTCTGAATCCGTGCTCTGGGGCAAAAACTTTTTTTACATCGAGGTTTAATGCCAATAAGGTATCTACCAAATGCACGTCACCAACCATCGAAGTTTGATTGCTCACTACAGCAATTCTCTTGTTAACCAATGAATCTTTGAATAAATGCAATCTGTCAATTCCAAGCTGTGGTTTCTTTAGCGAATGATTAATAGGTTGAATTTCGTATACCGCCTCTTTAAATTCTTCCTTTTTTTCTTCCACAATAACGGTTTCCTCGGTTCCTACATCACGATAACGCTCTACACCGCATGCAGGAATTAAAACCAATAAAATACTTTTAAGGAAAAAAAGCTTTGCGTACTTTAGCGAAGGAATAATAGGCCCATTGTCATTTGCATACTTCATAGCGAAAAGAATACTGAAAAGCGAGGTGAAAGGTAAGAAAGTTTCTCGACCTATCGTTCGTATTTCTATTATAAGTATTACACTTGCTATTGTTGTAAACTTGCTCACAATTGCTGTTGTAACTGGTTTTAAAAGGGAAGTAAGCGAAAAGGTTACCGGTTTTGGTTCACATATTTATATGATGAATGCAGGCGATAACAGTATTTATGAGTCTGAGCCGATTCTCAAATATCAAGCTTTTTATCCATCGCTAAAAAAGGAATCCGGAATTAAGGATATCCACTATGTGGCCTATAAGCCTGTTATCTTTCAGTCGAATAAAATTGAGCGAATTGCCAGGTTGAAAAATGGTAAAGACAGTACCTATGAGCATCAAGAAATTCATGGCGCCATGATGAAGGGTATTGATGCAACCTATGATTTGACTTTTTTTAAACATCATTTGAAGGAAGGTAGATTGCCTAAATTCAGTTCTGACAGTATATCAGATGAGGTTTTGATTTCTCGAAAAATTGCAAAAGATTTGAATTTGAAGCTAAATGGAACGGTCCGTGCATTTTTTGTAAAAGATGAACCTGTAAAACGAATTTTTAAAATTGTTGGGATTTACGAAACCGGTCTTGAAGAGTTGGATAAGAAAATAGCCTTGTGCGATATACGACTTTTACAAGAGTTAAATGATTGGGGCGTCAAGGCAAGTATTGTTGTTGATGATACGTTGAGCAACGGGAATTTGATTGTTCGAGGTGAGGTAAAAGGCGGAAATGGAAATTACCGGTATGATTGGGGTGATGGATTTGATACCTATTCTGGTTTTATTTATTGTCCAACAAAAGACACTGTCTTCAGATTAATTGCATCCGACTTTCAAAGACATCCTAGTGAGAAAAATAGAAACAATAGTATTTCAGATACAGCCTTTTTAAAGATAAAGGTTATCGGTGATAACAATGCTTCATGCAATTTTAACCTAAACGATCTAGGTGAATTAGACCGGACTTACCTTTCTGATGATGGAATGAATTACCAAATCAATGGTAATGGTAAAAAAGTAACCATCGAAATGCAATTTGGAAAAGGTAGTAGCCATAACTATGTTGGCGGCTTTGAGGTTTCTGTGAACAATTGGAACCATTTACCGGAAATTGTAGAACGGTTAAAGAAAAAGTATGAACTCATCCCAACCAAAAATGAGGAAAGTCTCAGAATACATAGTATTCTCGATACACAAAAAGATGTTTTTCTTTGGTTGGGATTTTTGGATGTGAATGTGGCAATTATTCTTTTCTTAATGTTGCTAATTGGTATAATAAACATGGGGTCGGCATTGCTTGTTCTGATTTTGGTAAAAACCAATTTCATAGGTGTTCTCAAAGCCATGGGTGCTAACAATTGGGAAATAAGAAAGATTTTCCTCATTCAATCCGCATTTCTAATTATTCGGGGTATGTTATGGGGCAATATTATTGGACTTGGCTTATGTGCAATTCAATATTACTTTGGAATATTTAGCCTAAATCCTGAAGTTTATTATTTGGACAAAGTTCCCATAGATTTGGATTTCACGCATTGGCTTTTGCTAAATATCGGAACGCTAATCGTTTGTGTTACCGCACTAATCCTTCCAAGTGTGGTCATCACACGCATCAATCCAATAAAAGCAATTCGCTTTAATTAAGGGTAAGCTACAAATTGCAAGAATGACTTATTTGCTGCCGGAGCAGTCGAAGCATCAAAATTTGTATTGATGACCACTCCTTCCGTTCTTCTATTGAGCTGATGCAATTGTTCAAACAACACGTTGTTAGTCGATTTGAATTGATTGATATATGCTTCGGTTAAGGTTATGACCTTCACATTTGTCATGTCCGAAGGAGCTTTGACCATGTAATCGCTCCCAGTCAGATAAACTTGTCTTGGTACCAATTCTCCTTTACCAACCGGTATAATTCGTCGGGGATCAATTCCTTTTTCTTCAACCAAATACTTATAGCATGCGCGGGCACGATTTTCTGAAAGTTTTTGATTCACAACATCTGTTCCACGGGCATCGGTATGGGAAGATAACTCCAAAACAATTTTTGGATTGTTAACGAGTAATTCATAAATGTACTCAAGTGAATCTTTTGAATTGATAGTAGCATCATTTACAAAAGCCCATTGGTTGAACACATAACGAACTTCTGGAAATACGATGGGTTCATTTACAATAAGTTCCGGCTGGGTCAGCGTTGTTTTACAAACGGCTTGTTGTCCGATGGCATCTGTTGCTGTAACTGTGTATGTTCCTGCAATTACATTTTTTGTATTCAATTCATTCGACCCATTGGACCAAAGAATGCTTACTGGGGGAACACCGCCTTCAATAATTGAGGAAAGTGAACCATCATTGCCGTTATAAATAGAAATATCTTTACCAGAACACGTAATATTCAAAGGTGGGGGCGTTAAAGCATTTGCCATATAGATATCACTTCGTTCACCGTCACGATTTGAAGACCAATATAAAGTGTTGTCAGAATGACTGAAATAGGCATCAAACTTAGATGAATTTATTTTATTTCCCATATTGACAGGGTCAGACCAAGAGGTCCATGAATCATCTTTTCGAACAGAATAGAAAATATCGGCATCACCAAAACCGCCAAAACCATTACTTGAAAAAAACAAGGTGTCTTCAGTTTTGGATAAAAAAGGTGAAAGTTCAAAACCTGAGGAGTTGATGGTATTGCCCATGTGGATCGGGCTCGTCCAACTTCCATTTTGCTTAGTAGATACGTACAAATCTTCCTCATCTCCACTATTCGGGCCCAAATAAGAAATAATGATAACATTCTCTTTTTCGTTGACATGGAATCCATAGTACGAACCTTCAATTACCAATCCGGGAATGTTAATTTCGGTTGGTTCCAACCATTTTCCATTTTTCTTTTGTGAGACTGCTATTCCTTTTACCGTATCCTTTTTACCTTCATAAGAATTTAACAGGTACATGGTGTTTCCATTATTCCCCAGACCAAGAATAGCATTGTGGTATTTATTGTTCACGTCTTTTAAAAGTTGGCATTCACCATAAGCGCCCTTTTTATCCTTCTTACTGAACCAGATGTCCTGATCCATTTCACCACCTGTGGCATTTGGATCGTATGTTCTTACAAAATACAATATACTGCTGTCCTTGGAAAAAACAGGAATACTTTCTTCGGCATTTACAGTATTGACAGTTCCGGGTAATTTAATGGGATTTGAAATATCCCAAAATTGACCCGAAGAATAAAATGCAATAAGACTAATAAAAAGGGATTTTATAAATTTTTTCATAATGAATTTCAAATAGATTACCTTAACATTATTCCCAACACAATTTCGTGGCCACCAGCACTCACATCTTTGAATCTCGACAGTGAAAAATCATAAGAGTATCCAAATTTAAAACGCTGATTTACATTTAAGCCCAACATACCGACTACCGCATCTTTATGGCGATAGGAAATACCAGTCCATAACCACTCTTTGTATTCCAGTTGAATTGAAGCGTCGATAGTTAATGGTGAAGGCTTCATATACTTTAATAATACTGCAGGTGTTAGGCTTAAATTGTCATTTAATGGAATTTTATAACCTCCAGTTGCCATAAAATGCACCTGATTATTGAAATTTGCCGTCCCTGTTCCAAATTCTACAAAATCTTTGCTTAATTGATCAGCTGAAAGACCAAAAAATGAACGGTTGGAATAGATGTAGAGGCCTGCGCCAATATCCAAAATAAACTTACTGGACTGATCTTGAATAAATGCATCGTAGGTGTCATCTGTATATCCTTGACCTGGATCAACTATGTTTAATACTTGTGCCTTGTCAGCCAAAAAGGTATTATTTGAAAGTCCTATACGCGTTCCAAACGACATGTTATAGGTCTTTGAAATGGGAAGATGAATGGCGTAGGTGCCTGAAAATTGTAACTTTCTAAATGCACCGTATTGGTCCGCAACCAAGGTTCCTCCAATAGCATGCTTAATTTTACCTGTTTTAATCTCGGGATTTCTTACCGGACCATTACTTATGCGTAATGCAGGATTGTATGGGATTCGTTTTATTCTCGATAAAGGTGCAGTTACAGATAAAAAAGCGGTTCGAGGTTCATCTCCAAATCCGACCCATTGCCAGCGACCACTCATTGTAATATCCGTGAAATCATACATACCGGCAGCACCAGGGTTAACCATGAATTGATTTCTTAAATACTGACTGTACTGCGGCATCTGCTGTGCAATTAAGTCAGTAAACACAGACACGAATATCAGCGTTAAAAGCTTTTTAGTTATCATTTAAAACCAAGTATTAATTAAACTTTTAATTCCTATTTCATACAGTTACATGGTGGTTCCATAGTAATTTTTGTATTAGGAAATTTCTCAATTAAATTATCTTGAAAAGTTGGTCCAAAACGCAATCCCGTCAAGTCAAGTACTTTCAATTTATTGAGTGTGTAAAATCCTTCGGGAAAACCGCCAATTGGAGTATCCCACAAGTCTACCTCTTCCAAATTCTTACAATACTTTATGCAGTCAGGAATAGATTCAAATTGATTTCTGTTGACAATCAATTTTTTCAGTTTTTCTAAACGACAAATGGGAAGTGGAAATATTGAAAATTCGTTTTTTGACAAATCTAATACCTCCAAACTTTTCATTTCGCCAATAAAATCAGGTAATTCACTAAACCTGTTTTTTCCAAGATTTAAAACATAAAGGTTTTTAAAGGCTGATAGTTCGGCTGGTATCGTATCCAATTTCAGCTTTTCCAAGGACAAACCCAATATAGTGTCAGGATTACAACCTTTGATTTCATCCCAATTATAGATCGTTATACCCTCAGTCTGGGCATTCAATCCACTAATTTTAGAAACGATTAAAAAAATCACGAACAGTTTTCTCATCCTGATGAAGTTGTTTTGTAAGAAGTTCCTTGTTTTCGAATTTTATTTCTTCCCTGATTTTATGGTGAAAAAACACTTCAAGGGTTTGGTTGTAAATATCTGAACTGAAATCAAAAATATGCACTTCAATAGTTTCGCCAAATCCATCATTAATTGTTGGCCTCATTCCAATATTTGCCATACCATAGTACTTGTTGTCATGAACAATAACTTCTACAGCGTAAACACCAAATCCGGGCGCAAGTTTATAGGATTCTGTTAATTGAAGGTTAGCTGTTGGAAATCCTAATATCCTTCCCAATTGTTTTCCTTTAACTACCGTTCCGGAAAGTGAATAAGTATCACCTAAATATAAAGCTACTTTTTGCATATCGCCTTCTTGTATAGCACGCCTTATTTTGGTGGAACTTATGTTAATATCATCAATAATTAGGGGAGATATCTCAACTACTTCAAAATTTAACGTTTCAGATACACCCCTTAAAAATTCAATGGTTCCTTCCCTGTTTTTACCAAATTGGTGGTCATACCCAATGACAAGTACACTAAGATTTAAGGCTTCTACTAAAATCTGCTGCACAAATTCTAATGCAGATAATTTGGCGAAGTCTATGGTAAATGGCACCTCAATAACATGCTGCAAACCCAGTTTTTCTAATTTTGAATACTTCTCGGATTGGGTTTGAAGTAACTTTAAATTGTGGCTTTCCGGTTGTAAGACCATTCGAGGATGCGGAAAAAAGGTAATTAAAACAGACTCTCCGCCAATTTTTTTAGCCTCGTCATTTATTTGTGAAATGATTTTTTGGTGCCCCAAATGCACCCCGTCGAAAGTACCAATGGTAACCACTGGTTTTTTGATTTCCTTTATTTCACTTAAATTCCTGTAAATCCGCAATTTCTTTTTTGTTCAAAGTTAATGATATTGCGAATAACAATACTTTCTAATCATTAGAAAACAATTCAATTTTATAAGTGTTAGGTTGACACAACTACGATTTTTGAAATTATTTGTATCAATACCGTAAAAATGGTATTTTTGTGGAGAAAATTAGTCTTATTTATAATTAATCTAAATTAAAAATAGTTAATTACAATATGATAACAGTTACGGATAATGCGAAAAAGCAAGCAATGCGCTTGATGGAGGATGAAGGCAAGGATGGATTTTTCATTAGAGTTGGAGTTCAAGGTGGAGGTTGTAGTGGATTAATGTATCAACTCACATTCGATAATCAAGAAAAAGAAGAGGATAAAGCTTTCGAGAACAATGGTGTTCGTGTGGTTGTGGATAAAAAAAGTTATTTATATCTAGTTGGGACAACCCTAGATTTCTCTGGTGGTTTAAATGGTAAGGGTTTTGTGTTTCAGAATCCAAATGCAGGTAGGACTTGTGGTTGTGGGGAATCATTTTCTCTATAGTAAGAAAGTAGAATTTTTTGAGCGATGGGATATACAGAGAATGAATTAGCAAAAGATCTAGAAAATCAAGAATATAAATACGGATTTGTCACAGATATTGAATCAGACAAAGCACCGATTGGGTTAAATGAAGATATCATTAGATTCATTTCGGCAAAAAAATCTGAACCAGCATGGCTTCTAGAATATCGACTTAAAGCCTTGAAAATATGGCAGGATATGAAAGAGCCGGATTGGGCAAAAATCGGTTATACCAAACCAGATTTTCAGGCCATTTCCTATTATGCTGCACCGAAACAGACCAAAAAATACGAATCTTGGGATGATGTAGATCCTGAACTAAAAGCTACAATGGCTAAATTGGGCATTTCACTCGATGAACAACAGCGATTAACAGGTGTTGCAGTCGATTTTGTTATGGACAGTGTTTCAGTGGCTACTTCTTTCAAAAGCAAGCTTAAAGAACTTGGAATTATTTTTTGCTCCTTCTCTGAAGCAGTGCAGGAACATCCAGAATTGGTAAAGAAATTTATGGGAACGGTGGTCCCTACAACTGATAATTTCTATGCCGCTTTGAACTCAGCCGTTTTTACGGATGGTTCTTTTTGTTACATTCCGAAAGGTGTAAAATGCCCAATGGAGTTGTCTACTTATTTCAGAATAAACGAAGGCGGAACGGGACAGTTTGAAAGAACATTAGTTATTGCAGATGAAGGTGCTTATGTTTCCTATTTGGAAGGTTGTACCGCTCCACAGCGCGATGAAAATCAATTGCATGCTGCTGTTGTCGAATTGATCGCATTGAAGGATGCAGAAATTAAATATTCAACCGTTCAGAACTGGTATCCGGGAGATAAAGATGGTAAAGGAGGGGTTTTTAACTTCGTTACAAAGCGAGGAATTTGCGAAGAAAATGCAAAAATTTCTTGGACCCAGGTCGAAACAGGTTCTGCCGTAACGTGGAAATATCCATCGTGCATATTAAAAGGAAATAATTCCATTGGCGAATTCTATTCTGTTGCCGTTACGAATAATTTCCAGCAAGCAGATACGGGAACCAAAATGATTCATCTCGGAAAAAATACGAAAAGTACCATAATTTCAAAAGGGATATCGGCAGGTAAATCCCAAAATTCATACAGGGGTTTGGTGCAAATTCATAAAAATGCCGATAACGCTCGTAATTTTTCGCAATGTGATTCCTTGCTAATGACCAGTGAATGCGGAGCACATACTTTTCCATACATCGAATGTAAAAATCCGAGTGCTAAAATTGAACACGAAGCAACAACATCTAAAATTGGAGAAGATCAGATCTTTTACTGTTTACAAAGAGGTATAAGTGAGGAAAAAGCAATCAGTTTAATTGTTAACGGCTATTGCAAGGAAGTATTGAATCAACTTCCCATGGAATTCGCTGTAGAAGCTCAAAAATTACTAGCTATAAGTTTAGAGGGGTCAGTAGGATAATTACAAACAACGTATACTTTTTAAAATGTTATCAATACAAAATTTACACGCATCAATCAACGGAAAAGAAATCCTAAAAGGGTTGAATTTGGAAGTAAAACCGGGAGAAGTTCACGCTATTATGGGGCCAAATGGTGCTGGTAAAAGCACATTAGCTTCGGTTCTTGCCGGAAAAGAAGATTATGAAATTACAGAAGGAACTATAATTTTCGATGGTAAAGATCTATTGGAACTGGAAACAGAGGACAGAGCACGTGAAGGATTGTTTCTCGCATTTCAATATCCTGTTGAAATACCTGGCGTTTCTAATGTCAATTTTCTTCGAACCGCGCTCAATGAAATCAGAGAATACCGCGGACAAGATGCCATGAGCGCAAAAGATTTCATGGCCTTGGTTAAAGAAAAATCTGCTGTAGTTGAGTTGGATTCGAAATTGGCTACGAGATCGGTAAATGAAGGTTTTTCAGGTGGTGAAAAAAAGCGGAATGAAATATTTCAAATGGCTATGTTGGAACCTAAATTGGCGATTCTAGATGAAACAGATTCAGGTCTTGATATTGATGCGCTGCGAATCGTTGCCAATGGTGTAAATAAATTGAAATCACCAAATAATGCAACGGTCGTAATTACGCATTATCAAAGACTTTTGGATTACATCGTTCCGGATGTTGTTCATGTGCTTTACGATGGGAAAATCGTGAAATCTGGGCCTAAAGAATTGGCACTAGAACTCGAGGAAAAAGGTTACGATTGGATTAAATCTGAAGTTGAAGCGGGTTAAATTTACTAAAAATGAGCACTTTACTTTCTGTAAATAAATTAGAGGCTTTTCGAGGTCATCTGAGCAAAACGAGTTTGGGATTTTCAAAAGAGGTTATTGAGCGTGCAGAGAGCTTTCTTTGTCAAACTGATTTTCCAACAACGAAGATCGAAGCATGGAAATATACCCGATTGAATAAAATCTCAGGTATTCACGCAAGTAACGACACTGCGCTTGATACGGATGTTCTCAGTATATACGACCTAGGGAAGG
>JBILIM010000255.1:0-3736 GCA_044349985.1 Crocinitomicaceae bacterium | reverse complement strand
GTTTGGTCTAACAATGTTGTAAATAACAATCCATTTGCAGTGCCTTCTACTGTTACGCTAACCGTAACAGGAACAGATGCGAATGGTTGTGTGAATACTGATGATGTTACTATTACTGCATCTCCTCTACCGGTAATCAATGCAGGTGCTAACATCGAACAATGTGGTAACCAAAATGTAACGTTAACAGCAAGTGGTGCTACTTATTACACTTGGAACAACGGTATTCAAAATGGTATTGCGTTCAACGCACCATTCGGAACAACATCATATATCGTAACAGGTGTTGATACTGTAGGATGCTCGGGAACAGATGTAGTAAATGTTACTATCAATGAAATACCAGTTGCAACAGCTACAGCTGCCGATGCCATTACACTTGTCGCAACACCAGCAAATGCAAGTTACCAATGGATCAATTGTTCAGACAATTCACCTATTCTTGGTGCAACCAATTCTACTTTCACCGCCTCAGCTAATGGAAGTTATGCAGTTATCGTAACTGGAAATGGAGATTGTGCTGACACATCGGATTGCGTTGTAATTGACCAAGTAGGATTAACAGATTTAGGTCAAGAATTCGGCTTACAATTGTATCCTAATCCAACAATGGATAACTTCTTTGTTAGTTTCACTAAAGCAGAAACGATTTCGTTGAGAATTTTAGATATGCAAGGTAAACTAATTGTTGATAATCAAATCATCCAATCGGGTCAGAAATTGGATGTAAGCAAATTCGAAAGGGGCGTTTATACCATTGAATTTACAACTGAGAATGGACAAGTAATTACCAAAAGATTAATTAAAAATTAATTGAAAAAATTCACTCCAACTAAAGGCTACCTAACGGTAGCCTTTTTTTATTCACAATAATAAACCGACTGAGGATTTAATTTTTTTAAAAAAATAATATTAATTAAATTCGCAATTCATTTTCAAATGATTAGACTATGCAAAAAATTTACAATTCGTTTCAAACAACGCTTCTTTTATTTTTAGCGACATTTATTTCTTCTATTGCCATATCTCAAAATGTTGGCTTAACAGCCACTGGAGGTACAGCATCAGGAGCTTACAACACAGTAAGTGAGGCCTTTGCTGCTATTAATTTAGGGACACATCAAGGTGATATTGTTATTTCAATTAATGGAAATACTGCGGAACCTAATGCACCGGTCTATTTAGGAGCTAGTGGTGTTTCAACGGCCGTTTTTACCAGTGTTTTAATTAAACCAACGGTGACCGCTGTAATTTCTGGCACTCCTAATGCGGGTAGTGCAGTAATAAACTTTAATGGGTCCGACAACGTGACCATTGACGGTTCAATAACTGCAGGAGGTACAACAAGAGATCTTACCATTCAAAATAACAATTTACCAACCATACTTAACACGGCATGTATCCGTGTTATTGGTCAAACAACTGCAGGTACTGGTCTCGGATCAAATAACTTCAGTATTAAAAACAATATCATTATAGGAAGTACTCCAGGAAACAACGGGACATCTGGAAGTACGAATACGACTTGCTATGGTATATATGCAGGATCCAATGCTTTAGCAACAATGTCAGCAACTACAGCAGGAGCAAATTATGACAATATGACCATTCAAAATAATGAAATAAAGAAGGCATATATAGGTGTTAACGTTTATGGAGGTGTTGCACCTAACCAGAATGACAACCTAATTGTTCGGGGTAACACGATAGGATCAAGCAACTCAGCTGAATATATTGGTTTCAAAGGGATAAATGCCTATCAAAATTTAACTGGTCTAATTGAAGCAAACACTATCAGTAACATTCGCGCAATTTCTTCCATAAACATAGCGGGTATTGAAATTGGTGGTACTGCATCAAATGCTGTAACGGTTTCTCGAAACAGATTAGAAAGTCTATACAATGAAAGTACTAGTGGCTGGGGGTGTTATGGAATTAATTTGGTTGGAGGAACGAACCACATAGTAGTTAATAATGTTATCACAGATATTCGCACAACAAACTATAGCGCAACAAGTACAACTTACAATGCTTTTGGGATTCGAATAACAACAGGTACTGGTCATAAAATCTACTACAACTCCATCAACCTTTTTGGAGACTATACCTCCACATCCTGGACTGCAGCAAGTTCAGCGCCTTTATTGATTACATCAACAGTTGTTACAGGTCTTGACATTCGCAATAATATTTTCAACAATACCATGACATCAAATGCTTCTACAAAAGAATTTCATGCCGTATGGTTTCCATCTACTTATAACTTTTCTAATGCCATTCTTGATTACAATTACTATGGTATTCCTATAGATGGTGTGCATTACGTTGGTAAAATCGGAATTACAGCTGGTACAGGAACATATCCTGACCTTTCAAGCTGGCAAACCATCACGCAAGTAGGAAATCCAACAAATAATATTGAATCTGAACCGGTTGCCAATACGGTTGCGCCATTCGTTTCTGATTATAATTTAACAATACCAGTTGCTACAGTTACAACGATTGAAAGTGCTGGAATTGAAATTCCTTCGCTTGGTTTACCAAATATTGATCATGTACTTACAACTAGACCATTAGCACCTGGTTTTGCACCAGACATGGGAGCCTACGAATTCGCAGGATTCATCATTACCTGTCCTCAACCTACGACTTTGACTGTTGTTGACGCTTTAACAGATCAAGCTACAATTTCATGGACCGTTGTGGGTTCAGAAACCTCATGGCAAGTTGAATACGGAATCACTGGATTTACACAAGGAACCGGGACAACAGCCATAGTAACGATCAATCCAACCACAATTACTGGGCTTACACCAAATTCATTTTACCAATTTTACGTGAGGGGACTATGCTCACCCGGAGATTCTTCATTATGGACGGGACCGATTAGTTTCAATACGTTTAATCAAGGTGAGTTCATAGAATGGGATAATACGTGTCCTAGCTCTAATTTTGTAGACATCAGTTCATCAGGAACATTATATACCCTTGGAGATGATGATGAAGCGCCTTTGACTCTTCCATTCCCTGTCCTTTATCAGAATACACAATACAACTCTGCAACATTAGGTAATAATGGTGCGGTAATACTAGGAACAACAACAGCTCAAGTGGGATTCTCGAATGTGGCAATCACTGCTACAACAGTCACAGGCCTTTATCCATTTTGGGATGATATGGGTGGAGCTGGACCAGGTATTTGGGTTGATGAAATTGGTGTAGCTCCGAATAGAAAATATATCGTTCAATGGAACAAAGAACATTTAAGTGCAGCCGGAAACGCATTAAACTTCGAATTGATAATAGAAGAAGGTACAAACGAAATTTACTATGTGTACGAAGATGTTGACGCAGGAAATGCAACGATTAATAATGGTGCATCCGCAACGATTGGATTAGCTGGTAACACACAGGATTTACAAGTATCATTTAATAATGCAACTTATCTAACGAACAACTCATGTGTACATTTTTACTATACAGATTGTCCAAAACCTACGAACTTAGCAACTTCTTATATTTTTGCAGATGAAGCGGCATTTACTTGGAATCCAGGTCTTTCAGGAGAAGCAAATTGGACTGTCATTTATGGCCCTGCTGGATTTGATCCATTAACTGGTGGAACCCCACTAACAACAACAAATCCATCTATTACTTTACTGGGTTTAACACAACTTACTGATTACGACATGTATGTTTTTGC
The DNA here is from genome assembly GCA_044349985.1 of Crocinitomicaceae bacterium. Taxonomy (GTDB): domain Bacteria; phylum Bacteroidota; class Bacteroidia; order Flavobacteriales_D; family Crocinitomicaceae; genus M0103. The sequence continues at coordinate 33 of JBILIM010000255.1, read as the reverse complement.
AGATTGTGATGTTACCTTACAAAGTAATCCTGT
>JBILIM010000254.1:0-3747 GCA_044349985.1 Crocinitomicaceae bacterium | reverse complement strand
CGAATGGATCGCATCAAAATTGACGAATGCGTATATTCGTATCGACGAATCCTTTGAAGATTGTCAATTCAAAAACAAATGGATTTCCAGTTACTAAAAAAACCTTAAAATGTCTGATACAAAAGCAATAGATCAACTCGTTATTCATTACAATGCATTAAAACAAGAAATTCATAAAGTAATTGTTGGTCAAGACGATGTTGTTGATCAGGTGCTCATTTCAATTTTCTCCAGAGGACATTGTTTATTGGTTGGCGTGCCGGGTTTGGCCAAAACTTTATTGGTTAACACTATATCTCAAACTCTTGGATTAAGTTTTAACCGAATTCAGTTCACGCCTGATTTAATGCCATCAGATATTATTGGTTCCGAAATTTTAGATGAAAACCGTCAATTCAAATTTTTGAAAGGTCCTTTGTTTTCAAACATTATTTTGGCCGATGAAATTAACCGAACACCCCCAAAAACTCAGTCCGCCTTGCTTGAGGCGATGCAAGAAAGATCTGTAACAGCCGGTGGTGTAAATTATAAATTACCGAATCCATTCTTCGTTTTAGCTACCCAAAATCCAATTGAACAGGAAGGAACCTATCCATTACCTGAAGCGCAATTGGATCGATTCATGTTCAATGTTTGGGTAGATTACCCGAGTTATGTTGAGGAATTGGCTATAGTGAAAGCTACAACGTCAGATACAAAAATTGAACTTAAACATGTTTTAACAGGCGAAGACATTGTTGAATATCAAGATTTAATAAGAAGAATTCCCGTTGCAGACAATGTCATGGAGTATGCCGTTAAATTGGTCGGGAAAACGCGTGCAAACTCAGATTTTGCTCCTCAAATTACAAAAGACTTTATTTCTTGGGGTGCTGGTCCAAGAGCTTCACAATACCTTATCGTTGGTGCAAAATGTCACGCTGCAATTAGAGGCAAATATTCTCCCGACATTGAGGATGTAAAGGCTGTAGCTAAACCTATTTTACGTCATAGAATTGTTAGGAATTACCGCGCCGAAGCCGAAGGTTATTCAATGGACAAAATTATTGATGCCTTGCTTTAATACCTATCAATAGGCGGTCCAACCTCCATCAACAGTGATGATTGATCCGTTAATGTAAGACGAGTCTTCGGAGGATAAAAATAAAGCAACCTTCGCAATTTCATCAGATTCGCCCATTCGAGGCATACTTGCAGTCCCTGAATTTGCCCTATTGTAACCGAATTCATTTGGATGCATATTTTTACCAATATTGGTATTAACTCCACCCGGCGCAATGGCATTGCAACGTATCCCCTTGATTGCGTACATAAATGCAATATTCCGAGTTAAACCCTCCATTGCGTGCTTCGAAACGGTGTAAGCGGCTCCTGCCCTACCTCCATTACTGCCAGCAACAGAGGAAATATTTATGATTACTCCCCTTTTTGCTTGTTCCATGATAGGAATGACCAACCGAGAAGTATAAAAACAACTATTTAAATTTACCGCAAGGACATTATTCCACAAATCAATTGGTGTTTCTGCAACCGGACAAAAATCATCCATTATTCCAGCATTATTGATCAAAACATCTACGCCTCCAAAATGAGAAAGCCCTTTTTCAATAAACCTTCTGACATCCTCCTCTCTCGAGACATCTCCACCCACCGTTATTAAGCGTCCCGTTTCGTGAGGAATTTGATGTGAAAGATCATTAAGTTTATCTAAATCTTTGTCCATTAAAACCAATGTGGCCCCTTCTTTCACGAATTCTGAGGCTATCGCTGCACCAATCCCTGAAGCAGCTCCCGTTAAAAACACTGTTTTATTCTCTAATTTTGACATAAAGTTATTTGTTTTTCTTCTGCTTTTTCAATGGCTTCTAACCCTTTAAAAAAAGCATCAGGAGTGAAAGAAATACTATCTATTCCAGCTGCAATCAGAAAATCTAAAAATTCTGTTGAATCACTTGGTGCTTGGCCACAAATTCCAATTTTCTTATTCATTTTTTTGGATAATTCGACTACTTTAGAAATGGATGCAACAACAGCTGGATCGTTTTCATTGAATAGGTAACTTATGTTTGAAGTGTCCCTGTCAAGTCCTAGGGTAAGTTGTGTTAAATCATTGGAACCTATTGAAAAGCCATCAAAATAGTTGGCAAATTGTTCAAACAAAATAATGTTACTGGGAACCTCAAGCATCATGTATAACTCTAAGCCTTTATGACCACTTTTTAATCCCGATTGTTTAAGCAATTCAACGACATCATGTGCCTCTTGTACGCTTCGGCAAAACGGTATCATGACATGTACGTTTTTGAAACCTAGATCATCCCGGACACGTCTGATTGCTTCACATTCCAATTGGAATGCCTCTGAAAACATAGGATTCAGATACCTAGATGCACCCCGAAAACCGAGCATTGGATTTTCTTCATACTGCTCAAATTGTTCACCTCCGATGAGCTTTTTATATTCATTCGATTTAAAGTCACTAAACCTCACTATAACAGGATTTGAATAAAATGCAGAAGCAATCTTTGAAATACCCTCAGTTAATTTTGAAATGTAAAACTCTAATTTATTGGGATAGGAACGTGTTAAATCAAGCACTTGCTTTTTCGCACGTTTAGAAATTAAATCGTCAAAATGAATTAATGATAAGGGATGAATACCAATTTCACTCGTAATCAAAAACTCTAATCTTAATAAACCAACACCTTTTGAGGGATAAAACGAATGTTGAAAGGCTTGATTTGGATTTGATAAAATCAACATGGCTTTTGTTTTGGAAACCATTTCATCATCAATTAACCGCTCGATAACATTCCATTTTGAAATCCCATCATAAATAAATCCTGTGTTTCCCGAGCTGTTATCTACTGTAATTTTTTGTCCATTCTCAAATAAGGTCAGCGCATTTTTTACTCCCACAATCGCAATCGCTCCCAATTCACGTGCAACAATAGCAGCATGACTGGTTCTTCCTCCCCTTTCAGTAATAATAGCTGAAGCTTTTTTTAAGATGGGTTCCCAATCTGGATTAGTATTTTTGGTTACGAGAATTTGACCCTGCTTAAAATTTTGTGCTTCTGATAGCTTATTTAAAATACAAACATCCCCTGATTTAATTCCACGGCCAACAGCTTCTCCATTGCAAATTGTTTTCCCTTTTTCGGTTATTTCGAAGGTCTCAATAACATTCCTCTTTTTTTGGGAATGAATGGTTTCGGGTCGCGCTTGAAGAATAAATAAACGATTCGTTTCCCCATCCCTAGCCCATTCAATATCCATTGGCATTCCAAAATGTTTTTCAATTGCTATTGCCCAATAACTCAATTTTTGAATCTCATTATTTGATAAAACAAATTCGCCGGTTTTCGCAGTTGCTGTCCTCGTTTTTAATGTTCCGTTGTGATTTTTTCGATAAACAACACTTACTTGTTTTAAACCAAGTTTAGATGAAATCAATGGAAACGTCCCATCTTTGGCTATCGCTTTCTTAAAGACAACATGTTCATCTGGATTGCTTAATCCTTGAACGATCCCTTCACCCAAGCCCCAGGTTGATTGAATTACGAGAACATTTTTAAATCCGGAGTCTGGGTCAATTGTGAAAATGATTCCGGAAGACCCTAAATCAGACCTCACCATCAATTGAATTCCTACAGAAATACTTACATCCTCATGTTTAAACCCTTTGTCAATTCTGTATTTAATTGCTCTGGCATTGTATAGAGAAGCATAACATTTTCTAATAGC
>JBILIM010000253.1:0-3750 GCA_044349985.1 Crocinitomicaceae bacterium | reverse complement strand
CCTCTTTTTTCAGTTGTTCTATTTGCTCCTTCAAAACATTTTGCGCGGCAATATTTTTATTCAAATCATCAAGAATTTGCTCAATTTCAGATATTTTATCTTGAGCCGCCTTGTCGTTATTCTTTACGTTTAAAGCGCTTAAGTAGTCTGCTAAAGCACCGTTGTAATCTGCTGATGAAAATTTGGACAAACCACTCTTCATGTATGCGTTATATTGCTTGTCGGTATCGTTTTGATTGGCTTGATCCGTTTTTAGTTTATTCACTGCATCGATTCGATTTTGAGGCGTTGTCTCATCGAATTTCAATTCTTTTGCAGTCTGAAACAATTTTATGGCATCATCATATTTTTTATCAACAACTGCCTTTTCAGCTTCTGCCATTTTATCTACATACAATTTTTGCAATTTCTCTTGGTAATCAATTCGTGACAATAATTCTGTTACACGCTTATCATTTGGTCGAAGTTTCTGAGCTCTTGATGCGTAATCTCTTGCTTGCACAAAATCTTTTTCTAGGATCTTATTTTCCGCAGCCTGAATGATGTTATTGAATTGAATGTCCGCATCTGAGTTGGCTGCTTTTTCTAATTTCTCCGCTTCGGCTGCAAGATCAACAGGTTCTTTCTCTGTTGGTTTTAATTTGTTAGCCTCATTAAATTTCTGAATGGCTTCTGCATATTTTTTTTCAGTCATTAAAAATTTACCTTGAGCTAAAAAATCTTGATAGGACTTGTCAAAAGCGAGCTGATTTTCAACTTTCTGTTGTTCTAGTTTTAATTGTTCGATTTTTGATTTTGTAGGCGCATCATTTGGTTTGAAATTCAACGCTTGGGTATACTTATCGATGGCATTTTTGTAATCTTTGTTTTGCTCAAACGCCAAACCTTCACTTGACAATTTATTGAAGTTGTTGTCATTTTCTAATTGCGTATTGCTTTTAGCAATTTCTTGATCAATTAAAGCCAATTTGGAAACAACTTGCGGATCGACCTTAATCTTCTTTGCCTCCTCTAATTTTGCTTTTGCTTCGATCCATTTTTGTTGATCAGCCAAATCAAAACCTTCCTTTTTCAACGCCTCAAAAGAAGCACTTAATGCTTGTGCATCAGCTTCTTGCTTAATTTTATTTTTCAGTTCTTCGATTTTGGCAGAAACAGCAGCATCATTTTTCTTAAGTAAAGCTTCTTCGTAAAGCTTTTGGGCTCCCAACCAATCGCTCTTCCCCTCTTTTTGTTCGGCCTGCAGTTTTAAATCATTGAATTCTTTATTCAAAGCAGCTAGCGCATTTTGGTCCTGAATTTTTTGCTTCACTGAGGCAAGTTTATCTTTTACTGCTTGATCATCTTTTATCTTAAGTGCCTCTGTAAATTTTGTTTCCGCAGTCAAATAATCAGTTGAAAGTGATGCCTTATCTCCTTCACTCACCAATGTGGTGAAGCGATTGTTGGCATCTTGAAGCGCCATGTCTTGTTTAATTTTCTCATCAATATCAAGGATTCTACTTTCAGCAATAGTGTTTTTTGAATCTTCCCCAAGAACTTCCTGATACTTTTGCTTTGCATTTAACCAATTTGAAGCTTTATAAAAATTATCAGCTTGAGTTAACAAATCCTGAATGCGTTTTTCTTTTGCCGCCTTTTCAGCTATTTTAGTATCAACACCATTCAACTTTTCTCTAACTTTTTGATCTTCCTTAATTTTTAATGCTTCTTCATACTTTGATTTAGCCAAGGTTAAATCAGCAGCTATATCGGCTGCATCACCTTCTTTTTCAAGCTTTGCAAAACTTTCCATTAAAGCTTGATTGGCCTTCTCATCGTTTATTTTCGCTTCAATTTCAACCAATTTCTGTTGGGCTATTGCATTGGTACTTTCTTCCTTAAGCACCTCTTCGTATTTGGTCTTCGCTTCGGACCATTTCGATGCATTGAATAAAACCAAACCTGATGCTAATAATTCTTCTATTCGCTTTTGTTTTGCTTCAGCTTCTGCTATTTTTTGGAGCTCAATATCGCACAATTTGGCACGTTCATTTGGATACTCTGATTTATCATCAAAAGCGTAAGCCTCGGTATATTTAGCTTTTGCCTCTTTCCAATTTTTGGCATCGTATAGGGCATCCGCAGAAGCAATCATATCATCATATTTCTTCTTCTTTTCTAATTCTGCTGCTTGTCCATCAATAAATCCGTTACACGCTGCAATCCGATCTTTGGGATGTTGCTCATTCGGTTTTAACTTTTGAGCTTCCTGGTATTTACTTAATGCCGTCTTGTAACTTTTCTGACTAAAAAACTGATCTGCAGCAGTAATTAACGATTCATATTTCGATGCGTTATCGATTTGTTCTTGACAATATTCAATTTGATCTTTAGGATATTGCTCATCTTTTAGCGCAAGGGCTTGATTGTATTTATCAATTGCTTGCTGGTAACTGCCCTTATCACGCAAAACATCTGCTTCATTTTTCAAAGCGATGTAGGCTGCATCAGCTTGCTGGGTTGCCAATTGATCCTCCTTTAATTTTTGAATTATTGCATCAAGTTCGTCAATACGATTAAGCGTTGGTTCATCCGTTGGTTTTAATTCTAATGCTTGCTCATATTTTACAAGCGCATCTTCGTACTTTTTTTGCGTTAAATATAAATTTTCGGCTTCTTTGAACAGGGCTTGAAATGCCGCATCATTCCCTTTGTTTTTTTCCTCCGCCAATTCAATTAGATTGTCTATCTTCTTTTTTATTTTGTTAGAATGCGCATTATCATTTTCGGGTTCACCAAGTTGCGGATCGTACAAGATTATTCCAACGGGTTCTGTTTCTAGAAATGTCAAATCCAAATTTGGCATTGTAGGTATCATATCAATGGTATGATTTTTTTGAAATGGTAAAACATCTTCTCCAGCAGGAACCAATTCAATGTCGAGCTGCGTAAAATCCATTTCTATCTTTTTGGTGAAATATCCAGATTTTTTGAAGACCACAAAAAACACTTTGGAATAATCCACTTGCGCCTTGATATCATAACTTCCATCGTTTCCTGTAGCAGTTGATGCCAAAGTTGATCCGGATTGAATAATTTCCACGGTAACGACAGATTCTCCTTTACCACTCGAAAAATTTAACGCTTTTCCACCTACATTAAATTTAGGCACCTGACCGAAGGCAACAAAAAGAAAAAACCAAGAAAAAAGAAGTAGCAAATGCTTCATACAACTTACAAAAACGTTCCGGTTTACAACGCGTTACGGAATTGGTTTAATTTTGATAAAAATAACAAACAAATATCGCGAAAAATCTTGAAATATTAATCATGTTATGGACCTAAACATTGAAGAACTAAGTTTTTGGGAACGAAAAAATTATTTTGAGGGCATTGACTTTTTAATTGTCGGATCTGGAATCGTTGGTTTAAGTGCTGCAATTGCATTAAAAAACAAATACCCCAATTCAAAAATACTAATCACTGAACGGGGTTACCTTCCTTCAGGAGCGAGTACAAAAAATGCCGGCTTTGCATGCTTTGGAAGCCCTACTGAGATAATAGATGATTTGAATCACATACCTGAACAAACCGTTTGGAATACCGTTGCCAAAAGATGGGAAGGGTTGAAACAATTACTTGAACTTACTGGAAAGGAAGACATTGATTTTCAACAAAATGGGTCTTGGGATTTAATACTCCCTGATCAATTTTCCTTAAGAAATGAAACTTCAGATGCCTTACCATACTTAAATGATGAATTTCTAA
>JBILIM010000251.1:0-3751 GCA_044349985.1 Crocinitomicaceae bacterium | reverse complement strand
GTAAAGTTTAATGCCATTCCCAAGAACCAATCTGGAGCTGCTTTCTCAAATACATACCTGTCGTCGATATTAATGATTCCATCTCCGTTCAGATCAACAAAAGCATTTATGTCTTTCCATTTATCAGCTGTTGTAACTTGACCATCACCATTAATATCAATATTTGCTTGCTGACCTACCTCGATAGCGTTACCACTTGCGTCGTATTGCTGTTCATATACTAAATAAGAAAAGGTAGGATTATTTAAACTATGCACTTGAATAGTGTTGCCGATTCCTCCAGCTATACCACCAACCAATATTCCTACTGAATTCGTATCTTCAATTTGAGATAATTTCAGAACAGTATTTCTGTTATATGTAGCATTGGCTGAGAGATCAAGACGCATATCTTGCTTCGCAATTATTCCGATGGTGGTACTCAATTCGATTCCTTCGTTGCGCATTCCACCAACATTAGTAAGAATCTGATTGGAGAAATTTGTTCCAGCAGGCACTGGAACTACTGCTAAAAGGTCAGAAGTTTCTTTTCGATACACATCTATTGTTGCGGTGTAACGGTCATTCTTTAAACCTAAATCCAAACCAAAGTTGTAACTTGTAGTTGTTTCCCATTTCAATTTGGCATCAAAACCTCCTGGTCTTAACAAGGTGAAATATTGACCTGCAAACGCATACATTGCTGTTGAATCACCAACAAAATAATTGGAAATGTAAGCATAATCACCAATACCATCTTGTTGTCCAGTTACACCATATCCTGCTCTTATTTTAAGCATGTTGATGACGCTTAATTTTTCCATGAACTTTTCATTCGACACAATCCAAGCAGCAGAAAGTGAAGGGAACATACCCCAGCGCGTTTCCGGACTAAATCTCGACGAACCGTCCCTTCTTAACGAAGCATTGAACACGTATCGATTGTCAAAAGTGTATATCGCTCTACCATAGAATGAAAGTAGGGCATTTTTTGTGTAAAAAGGAAATGCAGATGCCAACTGGATAACAGAATCTTGAGCTGCATTGTAAATTGGGTTATTTGGACTAGATGTGTACCAATCCTGATAAGAATAACCTGCAGTAAGATCAATAAAATGCCTGCTTTGCTTTTCAATATTGTTGTAGTTTGCATAGGCTTCAATCAGCTTGTTCCCTTTGGTTTGTCTGTAATTAGCGTAACGTCCATTACTGTAAATGCCAAAAGATGACAATGAATCCTCTCTCCAGTATCCTGCTCCTTCAGATTGATCTGTACCCACATTTAAAACTGCTTTTATTTGAGGGAAAAAGTGCAATTTATAAGTCAATTTAGCATTACCAATATATCTGGAAACGTTGCTTCTGTCATCACGCTGATAGATTAACCCAAGTGGATTCTTAGGAGCCAAGGTATTGGGTAGCCCTGTAACAGGATCAACCCATTCCGTATAACCATTGTAAGCATTTTCACCAGACATTACTGACTGAGTTGGATCGAAAAAGGCAGCTCCTAGTGCTCCACGATTAGCGAAAAAGGAATACGTCTGCGCAAAACGATGATTCATTTCCAATTGTAAATGATTGTCCAAGAAACTAGGTGTAAGGTTCAATGCCACAGAAGTTCGATTGAACTGATCTCTTTTGAGAATTCCGTTTTCAATTCTATTTCCTACCGATAAACGGTATGGTAATCCTTTAATTCCACCTGTTAATGATAGGTTGTTATCTGTTACAAATGCATTTCTAAACACTTCTTTTTGCCAGTCCGTATTTGCAGAGCCTAATAAATCAATCATTTGTTGAGTCCCATTATCAGTTACGAGTTTTCTAAATTCTTCTCCACTTAATACATCTGCGTATTTGGCAATGGTTGAAAGGGATTGTTTGGTATCAAGCGTAACTTTAAGTTGCTCTGTAGCTAAACCATTTCCTTTCTTTGTTGTGATTAAAATCACACCATTTGCACCTCTGGATCCGTAAATTGCTGTAGCAGAGGCATCTTTAAGAATTACAAATGATGCAATATCATTAGGGTTTATCATTGAAAGTGGATTCGCAGCTCCTGATATTCCACCATTATCTATCGGAACCCCATCAATGACAATTAATGGATCATTACTTGCATTTATAGATGTTCCACCTCGAAGTCTTATGGTCGAACCAGATCCCGGAGCCCCATCGTTGGTGTTAATTTTAACTCCCGCAGCTTTTCCCATAATCAATTGCTCCGGCGTAGCCACTGACATTTGATTAAAATTCTTTTCGTTTAAAATTGTTGCTGAACCGGTTAAATCTGAAGTTCTCGTTGTACCATAACCAATGATTACTACATCATCAAGCATTTTGCCAAGCGAACTTAAAACCATGTCATGAACTTGCGTTTCACCTGCCGTCAAAGTAATTTCTTTTTTCTTGTCAGTGAACTCGGGAGCACGGAAAATTAATGTGTAAGTACCAGCATCAATCATGGTTAATTCATAAAAACCATTCTCGTTTGTTGTTACCCCACGTGATTTTCCCTCTAAGATTACTTGCGCCCTGTTAATAGGTTTGCCAAGTGAGTCCTTGATTGTTCCTTTAATGATTGCTCCCTGCGAAAAAGAGAATCCAATAAATAGACAATTCAAGATAAATGACCCAAAAAGTAATTGCATTTTTCTCGAAATCATTGTTGCGTTTTATTTAATAGTTAAGCCGTAAAATTAAAATTATTTTTAAATATGTCAATTTGACACTAAGAAAAATTATTTAACATAAATTTTCAATTGGTTTTTTCCCGAGGAAATATTTAAAACTACTGTGGAACAATGGTTTATGTTTTCTCGTTTTTGTGTGAATTGACTATTACCATTCCATTTTATTTTTTTAATTGAATTTTCGGGATGGTGAATGGTTAATTTGTACGCAGAAAATTCGTTTATTCCAATCAATGATTCAATTTCAATCGTTCCCTTTTTATTCTTTCGGGTATATATAAAATTAAGGTTATTGAATAATCGGTTCTCTTCAGCGGATACTCCATCATCTTCATACAACCTGCCTTTGCTATTTCTTATAGATTTATCGTAATAAAAATGTATTTCAACCGTGTCAGAAAAATATGCCTCAGTATTGTTTAGGTTCTCAATTTTTGGAACAAATGATCCAGCTCTTACGAAAACAGGAATATTATCAACAGCAACATTTACCGATTTCGCAGAAAGACATGATTTGTTATTTTCCATTTGGACCTTCTCATCTGTATAATAATCAAACCAAACGTTCTCATTGGGAAAATGAACTGTTACCTCTCTAGCCGCTGAATCAACAACTGGTGTTACTAAAAATGAATTTCCCCATAAGTAAGTTGAACTTATTGACTGAGCATTTTCACATTCAAACAATAAAGGTCGCATTAAGGGGATCCCTGTTTCGGAATTTTCTTTGGCAAGCGTATAGTTATATGGTAAAAGCGAATAGCGAAGTTCAATAGCCTTTCTCGCTAAATCTTTTGTGATATCATCTTTGAATACGGGTTCACTTGGAACTGATTCTTGGGCGTGCGGACGAAAAACTGGCTGGAAAACGCCATATTGTAGCCATCTTATATACAACTCTGGATCGTTCTTGTCACCCGCAAAACCGCCAAGATCTGAATGCATATAACCAATTCCTTGCATACCCATCTCGAGTGCAATTTCCATTTGGGATTTCAATCCTCCCCATGTGCGATTCACATCTCCTGACCATGGAATAATACCATAGCGCTGACTTCCCGAATATCCTGAACGCA